>JAPUIP010000042.1 GCA_027296925.1 Candidatus Poribacteria bacterium
CGTGGCATTCCAGCCAGTACGAGACCGGGGGAGATAATCCAGGTCTTTGAATCCATCGTGAACCAGTTTTCGATTCTTCCGCCAGTCGATCCCATCCGCAAAGGCGAGAGGTGCGGGAGGTTTCACCGTCATTAATCCCACCTAAATCGGTATAAAGGTCTTCTCGTTACAACGCAGCAGATTGCCCACCATCAATGCTAATGACGCTGCCGGTCATATAATTCGATGCGTCGGAGGCCAGAAGCAGCAGCACGCCGTCAAGATCTTCAACTTGCCCGAGTCTGCGCTGTGGGATGCGTTGAATCAGGCGTTGTCCGGCTTCAGTCGAGAAGAATCGCCGGTTCATATCAGTTTCAACATAACCGGGGGCTATGGCGTTAACACGTATTCCGTGACGCGCCAACTCCACCGCCATCGCCCTTGTCAGGTTAATCATGCCAGCCTTGGACGCACAGTATCCCGGTAATTGTGAAGTTCCGCGGAACCCGAGGACCGACGCGATGTTGATGATGCTGCCACCCTGCCCGACGCGAACCATGTGCCGTGCGACCTCCTGCGCCATCAGCCAGGCGCCTTTGAGGTTGGTATCAAGTACGCGATCCCAGTCATCCTCCTCCTGTTCAAGCAGCGGCTTGGCCACGGCGATACCGGCGTTATTGACGAGGACATTTATCGGGCCGATTTCTTTCTCTGCCGTTTTGACGCACTCTCGAACATCCGCTCCGTTGCTTACGTCAACGCCGACGGCGATTGCTCGACCATTGAACGCTTCGATCTCCTTCACGATCGCCTGCAATCGGTCCATCCCGCGAGCAGCCAGCACCACCTGCGCCCCGGCGCGCGCCAGTGTCAGCGCGAAATGGCGTCCAAGCCCACGTGATGCCCCGGTGATGATGGCGCACCGATCGGTTAAATCGAACGAAATCTGTGCGTTCATAATGCCTCACCCACGCCGATAAATTAGGCAATCAAGCAATCAAGCAAATGAGCAAGTAGGCAATCGCTAACTTCGTGATCTGTTACGTTGTTTCTTGATTTCAGTGAGTGTCAAAGCGATGACTTCACTGAGGAGTTTGAGTTGATGTTCGACTACTTTAGCGGGGAGAAGGTGACGACCACGAAAGTACCAACCTTTTGCCTCTTTCGCTGATGCCACCGAATAGCGCAGAAATTGTTGAAATTCTTTCGTGGCTAAGCCACGACCATAACCCTCTTCGATGTTGGCACTCACCGACCCCATGCTATCGATTAACTGACTGGCAACCTTTCGACCTCTAGGGTCTCTCAGCAACTTTTCACAGTCATGCCAACAGAGAGCGAATAAAAATAGAGCCTTCGGATAAGCGTAAAATTCCCAGACGATTTCACCTTTAATTTCCGGCGGAATCGCCTCATCCCACGCTTCATAACTCATCAAGGATCCTTTGTCCACTTACCTTCTCTCTTTCTGAATTCTCTTTCTGAATTTGCTTGATTGCTCATTTGCGTTAATTGCTCATTTGCATCCCTGCCGCCTGTTTCGCCAGAGATTTACACCGTTCTAAGTCATACCCCCGATAAATGGTAATTTTCTGCGCTTCCAGTGAGCCTTCCGCGTGAATGGCGAGAAGTTCGTGATAGCCGCCAAAATCCGAAGCGGTCAAATCCCGAATCAGATTGATCAGTTTCAGCCGCTCCATTGTTGAAACGCCCTTCACCCCGCCCAGGTATTTTTCGATGTAATCCCGGGTTTCAGGGTTTGTTACATCCGCCTCATCCGGACCGGTGACAACGAGCCCGCCGGCGATGTCCTGAACGTAGCTGACCATCTGGTGATAGTTGCTGGCAAAATAAAACTTCGCGAGGTTGGTGATGAGCGAATTGGGAATCGCTACCCCGTCCACCCGGGTACAATCGACCGCGGCGGCTTTACTCAAAGCACGAACCGTCTCGGCATAGCTGATCAAGTGCATCAGCTTTTCCCGCACATGACTGGCGCGACTGATGCCGTTGTAGTCGGCAATCAACGCAGCCCCGCCGGTGAACAGGTCGCAGAGTGGCGTCTTGTAGGAAACGGCGGTAAACCTGTGGAATTCGACAAATGTGTTTGCCAACGCCCCCGCGAAATCCCATTCCCTGTTCATGAAAATCCGCTCATTTGGAACAAACACGTCGTCAAAAATTGTTAAGCTTTCAATCATCCGGTGATGGGAACTGACAGGATGGTGGAAGTCGCTGGATGACGAGGCGCCAAAAGGGCTGGCGATCATTTTCAAGCCGGGGGTATTGGCGGGGATAGCGAAGGCAACCGCGTAATCTTTATTCTGTTCCGTCATATTCCGCGTTGGCAGCACAATAATCTCATCGACATAGGGCGCGCAGGTGGTATGCGCTTTCGCACCACGGACAACAACTCCATCCGGACGTTGCTCGACCACGCGGACGTAGTAATCCGGATGCGCTTGCTCGGAGGGCATCAAGCTCCGGTCGCCCTTCACATCGGTCTGGGCGACCGCCATGCTGAGATCTTTCTCCTGACAATGCCGGTGATATGCCTTCACTCGATCGAGGTAGTCCGTGCCATGCTTTTCATCGATCCGTTTCGCTATCAAGGAAAGCGCAAAGAGCGCATCTGTTCCAATCTCTTTGATCAGTAACACCACGCCGCCGGCAAGCCGAGTGCTGGTTTCGATCATCTCCCGCCGCTTTAAGAGATCATCCGTATCCGCCGGCGTCTTAAAATACCGGCTGATGATTTCGCCCGTCTCCGGGATGTTGACCGTCATCACATCCCTATATTCCGGATTTTCAGCGAGCTCAAAATCGAGAGAAGCATGGTTCACGCCAACCCCCAGGTCTGGATGTTGTGTGACATCTTCCACGCGATTGCCCTTGAAAAACACCGTGCGGCCATCGTTTAAGCCGGCTTTGTACTGTTCCACAGATCGAATTCCCATACACACCTCCATTTGCAATTGTCTATAAGTAGAGAAGCTGTCTGTTCTACGGTTCTCTCGCGAACGCGCGCCTCGTCTCTATCACCCGTTTTGCCTTAAACGTGGTTCTCTCCAAAGTCCCTCTAGGGACAAATTCTACCTCTGGACGGAAAACCAATGTCTCCTGAAGCGCGCCAACAATGCTTTCGTGAAGCTTCAATGCCTGCTCCTGGGACATTCCTTCCTGCTCCAACTCCACCAAAATCGTGCACGTGTCCCGATGCCGCGAAGCGTCGTGCGCCAGCCGGATGCGGTATTCGGAGCTTAGCGCTTCAAAAGAGCGCACCACCTGCTCCACCTGCATCGGATAAAAATTGACCCCCATGAAAATGATCATGTCGTCCGCTCGTCCCAGGATGCCTCCAGGAGAGCGCGCATGGGTGCGTCCACAGGGACACGGCGCCGTGTCCAGCCGCACCAGGTCATTCGTCCAGTACCGGATCATCGGCGTGGCGCTCCGCTCCAAATGCGTGATGACGAGAATCCCCAACTCTCCCTCCGGAACGGGTTCCTTCGTCTCAGGATGGATGACTTCGACTAGATGCAGGTCTTCGCTCCAATGTAACCCGGTTTTCTCGGAACATTCGCTGGCAAAGGTGGGGCCAATTTCCGCAAGTCCGTAATAGTCGAAGGCGTCGATGCCGAGTCCGTCCTCGATTGCGCGACGTGTTGCCGGCACCTCCGTGCCGGGCTCGCCGCCAAAACAGCCGATGCGCAAGTTGAGATCTGCGGTGCCGTACCCGTGCGCCTTCAGTTGTTCGGAGAGATAGACGGCGTAGGATGGGGTGGCGATGAGCACGGTGCTTTTCAGACGAACCATGTAGTCGATCTGGCGTTCGGTCAGCGCCGCGCCGATGGGAATAACTAGACACCCGATGTCCGCGCAGGCGTAATGCACCGCCAGCCCTGCAACCCAAAGTCCATACGCAAAGGCGTTCTGCAAAATGTCCTCAGAGCGAACGCCGATACTCCACAGCGTCCTTGCGGTGATTTCCGTGATGTAATCGACATCCGTTGCACTCCAAATCGTGTTGACGGGTGTGCCGGTCGTTCCCGTGCTTGGGTGGACTTCCCGGAATTCGGTTGCTGGCGCAACAGTGAACCTACCCCAAAAAGGATGCCGGCGCTGTTCCTCGCGCAGTTCCTCCTTGTGGACAAACGGAAACCGGCGGAGGTCGTCCAGGGTCTTGACATCTGCCGGCGAAGTGCCCGCTGCATCAAAGCGTTCGCGGTAGAATTCACTCTGACGATAGCATCGCTCGACCTGCCATTTCAGTTTCTTCAGTTGTAACGCCTGCAAGTCGAT
>JAPUIP010000420.1 GCA_027296925.1 Candidatus Poribacteria bacterium
AACGGACGGCAACACTGGTCGGTCAGGGTGATAGCGCACCCTGACCGACCGGAACCACCAACTGGCCTGGTGGAGAGGCCATGCTGATGGCAGCACGCGATATCTACCACGTCTGCACGCGCCTCTCCAAGGGCCATAACCGGGTCTGTTTCGAGGCCTGAACTGGGCAGTCTGCGGCCCGAACCACGGCTACAGGAGTGAGGCGAAATGACTCAGCTGTTTTCAGGATTCTTGGGCGCCAAGAATCGGATCGCGACCATTATCATGGCCGGCATAGCGTCGGTGATTTTGGTTGCCACGACCGCTCAACCATCCCAAGCGCAAATCATTCTGGATGGGCCAAACCTATCTGGGAACGTGGGACTCAACGGGGAAACCTTTGGCTCGGGTTCTATAAATTTCAGTTGGTCAGGCGGCAGTGTCAACGTATCCCTGCCCAGCGGCAAAACGGACTTTCTTGTGCGCGTCGAGCCTGACAAAACGATCAGAGCAGGTGTAGATATGCGCAATTTCGCGGGCGGAACCAATGCCAGCGTTTTCTTTTCTAAGATAAACATAACAGGCCCGCTTTCATCCGATACCGAACCTTTGAATGTGGATTTGAGGCGAGACGCCGGCGGAATCATCGGCCGCGTGACGGTAACGGGCGGCGAAGTACGGAATGTGAGAATTAATGTAAATGCGACGATCGCGCCGAATGAATTCGTTAGTGGGTCAGCGCAGGCAACTACCGCCCCTTTCGATGCGATTCTGCCTTTCGTGGCGACGGCGGGCGTGAACGTCCGGGGGTCCGCCACGCTACATGCGGACGCTGGATGTGACGTGCCGGTTACTTTGAGCCCACAAATTGTTGCTGTGCCATTGGGTGCAGATGTAATCGTCACATGGGACTTCGACCTGACCGGGGAGCTATGCCAAACGGGCAACATTCAGGGCACGGTGACGACGGCGGGCCTGGATGGACAAAATAGCGATGCGACATTTCCGCTTGATGGCCCCCAGATGTTTGCCTTCGGACCGGTAAACCGAAATCAAATTACCAACACGATGGGAGACTACCTCTTTTCGAACCTTCCCGCGGGACGATACCGCGTTTTCCAGCGCGACTTTTTTGACCCGCCCTATAATCGCACTGATTGGGCACAAACACCCGCATTTAACCTCGGCGCAGGGGAGACGGTGACGGTAGATCTGGACCGTTCAATGGGTACGCTACATGGGGCCATCGAGCCGACCGGTGCCTGGACCCTATCGGACGCGAGTTCCATATCCACGGGGGCCCAAACCCGGAACGCCAGCAACGCGTTTCTGGCAAGCTCCGCAGACTTCGTGGATATGTCGACAGGTAACGTTGATTACGCCGTGTCGTCGGGTACAACGCGTCTTACCCGTTACATAGCCTTCTTTAGCGACAATGACACTATGCGGTTGGCGAACGGGAGATTTAACCACGACTTTCTTAGAGCACCCTTTCCGATGGAATCGGTCGTCAATGAAGGAGACAGGATCGATCTAGACTTTTTCCAGCCTGAGACGTCTCAGGCGCTGCAGGTGTTCCAGATCGCAGATCCAACGGTGGGGCTGACGACCTTTCGTCTAACCGGCTCTACTAGAGTGTTCAATGATTCGAATCTGCAAATCGAACAGGGATCTATCTCCATAAGCAGCAATGCGCGGACTGGGACATCACCGGAAAACAGCATCGGGGTCCTTGTCAGAGGTATTCCCGGAACCTACACGATGAATGCCTTTGGCCAAGGTACCGATGGCGCCACTTACGCGGCGAATTTCACGCTTACCTTGGGTGTCCCGGAGACTACGCCGCCGGGTACAGACGTTGAGAACCCGATTGAGATAGTGGACGAATCAACCGGTCAAACGACGACCGGATCCATCACCTTCGGTGAGGTGACCAGTGGGGGTGACACCACCGTCAGCGCATCGGGGAGTGGGCCTCAGGCACCAGGAAACTTCCGAGTGTTCGGAGGCGGCAATCAGATCTATTTCGACGTTCAGACAACGGCTGAATTCGATCAGGCAACAATCTGCTTAAGTTACGACGACACAGGTCTAAATTTACAACAAGAGGAACGGTTGAGCCTGCAGCATTTCACATGCACCGACCCCGATACCAATACGGGCTGTTCATGGGAAGATATTACCTCTCAAGGGTCTCCGGACACGTTTCTTGATGAGATCTGTGGGGAAACCGACAGTTTCTCTATCTTCGCCCTCTTACTGCCTTTGGACGATGACGATGACGGTATCCCCAACGTCGACGATAACTGTCCAGCAACTCCTAACCCCGATCAAGCGGATACGGATATGGATGGGATTGGCGACGCCTGCGAGATTGATTCGGACAATGATGGGGTTGATGACGACGACGACAATTGTCCCCTTGACCCGAATCTCGACCAATTGAACACGGACGGCGATGACTTCGGTAACGTTTGTGACCCCGATGACGACGGTGATACGGTTGATGACGGGTTCGACAACTGTCCGTTGCACGCGAATACGTCACAAGCGGACTTCGATGATGACGGTCTCGGCGATATCTGTGACCCCGACGCTGACGACGACGGTGTCGATAACGGACTGGACCAATGTGCCGGCACGGAATTTGACGTGTTGGTCTCTGCCAATGGTTGCTCCAGCGGACAGCTTCTTGAACTTGAGTGTCCGAGCAACGGTGAATATCGAAACCATGGCCAATACCTGAAGTGCATTGCGCACGAAGTGAATCGGCAGGTGGATGATGGTCTCATCACCGAACAGGAGAAAGGCGCCATCGTCGGCACCGCAGCAAAGTCCGACATTGGTAACAAATAAGCTGTACCTCTAGCCACAAGACCAAAGATTGCCCCCGCCTCGTGCGGGGGCTTTTTTTGTGTGCCAGGCATGGCGTGTGGTGCGCGAGCACCGTTTGGTCGGGTATGGTGGCCGGCGGCTGAAGCTTAACCTCAACGTCGCCAAGAGCGCCGTTGACCGGCCCTGGAAGAGGGCCTTCCTGGGCTACACCATGACCGCCCACACGATGCCACGCCTGCGTGTGGCGGCATCGTCCGTGGGGCGGCTCAAGGC
>JAPUIP010000421.1 GCA_027296925.1 Candidatus Poribacteria bacterium
TTGCGCCCTTCAGCGACGACCCCGGAATCACAATTCTTCCACCTCCCCGCACTGCCGTCTTGATGAGCGGTACGTCCTGACCGAGGTCCACGATGCCGCTGGCAACATGAATCGGCGAGAGTGCTTCAATCGTTCCGCTGATTCGACCGGTGAAGCCGTCTGAGCGATATTTCTCGTGACCGTTACCCATCCGCTTTGGGTCATCGCGTCGAACACGACGGGGCAACGGTACGAGGTCGTACGGCTTGGGCGCAGGCGGATCATAGTTTCTCTCTCTGCCTCGATAGTACTGTTCCATTATTTATCTTCTCCCTCGAAACGGCAGAACCGTGTAAACCGTATTGTATCCGTCTCTAAATCTCGGTATGGAATCACCTGAATTTTGGCGAACCTGCGCGGCACAATCGGATAACCGAAGTCCGCCGGAAAACGGGTGTCCTTCCACCGCTGCGGCTCGTTATCCCGGTTGTTTTTATCCAGCTCACCTTGTAGATAGACAAACTGTGGCTCGCCAGCGTGCCATTCGGATTCTCTTACAAGCGGGGCGAAATGCACCGGACATTCTCTCTCCGATAGCCAGAGCATGTCATATCCGTTGCGGTTCGCCTTCCAGCGGACTTCGGCGTTTGTCCCGAAGAGTCGACCTGTCGAAAATACACCGAGTTCATCTTCGCTCGGTGGTCTATCCTGCCAGGCACGCCAACCCGTGATTGTGTCTGGCCGCTGTAACAGATAGTACATCGGTTTGCCGACATGGAGTGTCTGTAACTGATGTAGTAACGCCTGAACGCTATCAACGGTCAAACGCCCGACGAAACTCAATCTTTGCATTAGCTACGCTCCTTCCCCTTGGACCCAAGCGCGCCACGAAGCGACGCAGTTGCGCCACAATCCATCAATAGTTCCCGGCGTGTCGAAAGTCATTGTCGCGCCGAATCCCCAATCGTCTTCGGTTGCGTTCACCGCGACTTCAATCGTATCGTCGGTTGGGAAACCGTACCGTTCGCTTGCATCAACGAGTGCGCCAGCACCAATGACTCGGTTTGTTGAGAACCCCTCGCCGGAGCGTCCCAGCACACGGAGCTGTTCATTTTCACAGATTGCAGTCGGATACCGGATTGTCACCGATTTGACCTTCATGTTGACCTGTCCCAACCCTCGCGACTTTGCAAAGCCGATGCCGACACGGTGTTCGTCGAAGTCCCGAATCACCAGCGCCAAAAGGGCGAGTTGCGGTGTTGTGAAATTTTTGACGGTGATTCGCGTCTCGAAAGTACCGTTCGTCAGCACTTCAAAATTGAAGGGACCAACAGCAACTGAGCCCAAAACCCGGTCAATCGCAACGCCATTCCGCTCTTCGAGTTGCAATTCGTCCGGATGAGTCGGGTAAGCATCGGCGATTCGGGCGTGAGCTCCGAGGTCCGTGCTACCGAAAAGTTGACAGATCGTACACGATTCCCGATAAATCGACGCTGTCCGATTTTTGTCATTCTTAAGCCGGTTATTGAGTTCTCTGCATGGGCTTCTGTTATCGAGTGGATTGCAAGCCCAGACGTGATTCTCTTTCGGCTGACTTCCACCGATAGTCCGAACAATTCGCTCGCAATGGGCACGGATCGCGCCCTTAAGCGACGACCCTGGAAGATAGACGATTCTTCCCTTATTGTGATACGTCACGACGAATTCCATGTCCGGCTTTGTCGGGTCTCCGCCCTGGTCGCTCGCTTTAATGAGCACTGGACCAGCAGGGGAAATGTCGAGTTTGATAATCGCTTCATTGACTATCCGTTTGTGCATCGCTACCTCCTGTCTGGCGCGAAGGTGAAAATTTCTTCCGAATCTTATCGCCGAATGCCTTTAACCAATCCTTCGGCGCAACCGTTTCACCCGCGTAACTCGGATCGGTCAAAAACTCAGCGAGCCGCGATATGTCAAGGTATTTCGATGGCCCAAGCTCCAATCTGACCAGCCCCAACCCACGACTCGTACCGCCGCCGAGCGTGAGGCGTTCTTTCTCAAAGGCGTTCAAACCGACGTAGAGCATCCCCAACTGCCACGGTTCTGCATTATCCACAATCGCACGGAAATCGAATTGAACGCCAGCCGGAACGACCTCGTAATCGTACAGCATGCCGTCGGCAGAGGTTTCGGTATCACGGTCAATCGCAACGCCCTCGCGCTGTTGAAATTGACCAAACCAGACACCTTCGGGAACGTACAGGTCGCGGATTTGTACCTTCGATGCGTACCACGATGATCCGAAAAGTTTGCACACCCAACAGGTTTTATCGAGAATTTCGTTTGTGAATTTCTCGTCGCCCCAATCGTTTTCTGTGCGTTGTTCTCGCAATTCCCTCATGTCATCTCGCGTGAAGCATTGCTCATCTTCATCTGTTGGGTTGCAGACAATATGTTTATCCGACGTAAAGCCACGCAAGACGCTCTCGATGTAAGATCGAAGCACGCCCTTGAAACTTGAACCGGGGATGTACGGCTGTCCAACCGCATCCCGGACGACGGGCAGGTCAGAACTCACCGGAGAGGTTGCACGCCCCGCGCCGACGTGTAGTGCCGTCATCGTTTCGAGCGTTCCAGTGATGTCGAGTCGTGACGTGAATTTGTGGAACATCAACCCCGACCTCCTTTCTGCTGACCTTCATAAGCCAGGTATGCCTGATGCCGTGCGAGATAGCCCAAGTACAATTGCATCAAGCGCTGATGCACTCGCTGTCGCCACGATTC
Source organism: Candidatus Poribacteria bacterium (assembly GCA_027296925.1). Taxonomy (GTDB): domain Bacteria; phylum Poribacteria; class WGA-4E; order WGA-4E; family PCPOR2b; genus JAPUIP01. The sequence goes on from JAPUIP010000421.1 coordinate 2,743, forward strand.
CTCGATGTCTACGCCCAGAATCCTCTTCATGGCATCAATGATTTTCGCAACGTCATCTTCGAGTAAGGCATCAATATCATCAACCAACGCAACGGCGAACTTTTTACTTTCTCGTTCCTCTCTCCACATGCGATTTGCCCCACTTCGCCCGACCTGATAACGGATGAAGTTCTTCGTCACTTCCACGCCGCTTCCCAACTCCGTAGCGACGTTCAAAACGTTTCGGAATGGTGATTTTTCGCGCACGTCGCCGAGCCGATATTTCTCGGCAAGTTTCTCCATTTTCTGCGAAATGGTGGTTTCCATCTGCAAGCCGATCTGCTTTTCCATCACGAGTACTTTCTGCGGCTCAGATACCTTCGTTTCGCTCATTTGTCTCCTCCTTGTGAATCTGTTTCTGCAAATCACTTTGTGTTCTCAAGTGGAAAGGATGGCACACAAGAATCTGCCCAAATCCCTCCTCCCGCCGATTTCCGATGCCAGATACCTCCAAATCCTCAAGCGGTTTTTCCCACAGGGCAATATCATCTGCCCGAAACACAAAGACGCTTCCCATATTTGTGAGAAGTTCGGTCCCTTTTCGCAACTTCTGCGCGGCGTTCCACCCGCTGACATAGTCGTAGCTGGCGAAACTCCGGACTAACTCAAGATGTGCATCACAGCCTGCCATCTGCTTCAACATTTCGGCGGTTAAGACCATGCTCCTTTGCCAGCCATCCGCGGCTATGAGTACGGCATCCGATTGTAGGTCGATTGTGAAGTAGCCACCCCTGAAGGCCTGTGCATTGACAGAAGGCAAGTTGAGGTAAGCCTTCCATACCGATT
>JAPUIP010000422.1 GCA_027296925.1 Candidatus Poribacteria bacterium
ATTTTTTCGGCTAACGCCGCGCATCCGCAGGATGTGACGCCTGACATTCGCCCCGGTGTTCATGTGGACATCCATGGGATTGCTCGTATCTAAGCGCAGGAACAGATCTGACGCGGCCAGAGACAGCGCCTCGCCAGTCCCCTCTAAGGACAGCCCCTCTGCCAACCCCCGTGCAATCGTTTCAGGGTGATCGGCAAACGCACTCCGGCTCAATGCCTCGCATAGCCGAACGATACCTTCGGTTTCATCTGCTCCCGTCGTTTCACGCAAAGGCGTGGAAAGGAGTTGGTATTTCTCAATCAACTCGACCGCTTCTTTCGCCGGCGATGCCGATGGTGGTTGTGAAATGTAGCGCACCGGCCCGCGGGTCACCACATGAAAATGCGCCCAATCCATCCATTCGAGGAATTTCCACGTATAGATCGGGTAGATGAACTTGTGGTCATCCATCTGATTTTTAGGGATGGCAACTGTCAGGAGGACATCCAGGGCTTGCTCATGGGGCAAGTTTTGAGCGATCCAAACGAAGTGGTGATCCGCATCATTGACAGAACCACGCCGCACCGCATCAAAGAACGCCCGTTTGGTCTCCTCCACCCCACCGGCATCAAGCGGCTCAAAGTCGGGGAGCAGATAAGGCCCCATCGCGGGATGGTGGATGTGTTTGTTGGCCAAAGCAACATTCTGCACCACCGGTAAAAAGCGATGCTCTCCGGAAAGTCTCTGCGAGATCTCCTTCACGGCATACAGCCCGGAGACGGGATGCAAAGGCCCGCCGTGATGTCCCCATTGGCCATTCGGGAAGAAAGGGATCTCCGAAGAACGAAGGGCCGCCAGCGCGGAAGCCGTACACATTTCCTGGATCGAGACGCCGGAGCGGAGTTTTTCTATCGTCTTTTCCACAATGCTTTCAGGTTCGGTTTCTTCGATAAACTGAACTTGAGGTGCTATTGTGTCAGGGTATTGAACGCATGCGAACATTGAGAATCTCCTCGATTTTAGTTTAGAGAGGTTGATTGTATGCTTCTAGTGAAGAAAAATAGAAAGTCGGGGAAACGCGATATCCTCAACACCGCGTCTCGGCGACCCCGTCAAATTGCGTTTTTTGATCCGCACCCTCAGACGGGCATGGCACGAATAGAAATGAGGTCGTTGAAACTTTTTTGCGATTTGTCTTTGCGGAACGCAGATTCACGCAGATATGCGCAGATAAAAACGGAAACCTCAATGGGACCCGAATCTCACGCAACACCCGCCGGGCGGGCAACCGCGCCGGCGCCATTTTGTCGCTAGCGCTTTTGACGCATCCTGAAAATCAGCGTTCATCTGCGTCCTGACTCTTTCGAAAAGTGGGCAGAAAATCCGGTTGGGACATCAGCAGAAACGACCTCCTTTGTCAGCGTATTATTGTATACACCCAAACGGATTGGCTGTCAAGATAAAAAATTGTTCCGCCCTACCACCTGAACGGTTACTCGAAAAGTTTCAATCAGTTCAATAAAAACGTCGTGTCTATTGGCGTAATTGGCGGCTGATTTCAAAGTCGTAGTTTACACCGATGGACAGTATTTTGACTTTGTAAATAGGGAGAAATGCAGCCTTAAAAAGGTTATCCAAAAAACGGTCACAACATATCTGTTGCCAGTTTACACCTCACCAATAATTGCTCCCAGCCGTTGGTGAACCTTTTCACGGTTTCATGGGTCATTAGCGGTTCATTGACCAAAGTCAAGGTATAGAATCGGGAGAAACGACCGGGGGACTCTGTGAAGCCTCCTGGCGTTCCTGCTATGGACGAACAACCGTACCGTCAGCCTTTCGGTCTTCGGCGGCATAGCGCCGGCGCTTGGCTTGTTCCGCATCGAGAAGCTGAGCTGCCTTCGCTTCGTCGATGTCAATGCCCAGCCCCGGCTGTTCATTGGCGTAGAGGTATCCGCCCTCAAGTATCGCATGTCCCGGGAAGACGTCAAGTTCTTCCGGACGAAAGTGGTTCTCTTCCTGAATCCCGAAGCTCCAACTCGCCAGATCCAGGTGCATCGCCGCCACCTGGTTCACGGGGTCGTTATCCCCGCCCTCCTGCCACGCGGTATGCACGCCAAACCACTCGCAGAGGGTTGCAATCTTCCGGCACGGCGTGATACCGCCGGCTTTGGATACGCGGACACGGACGAAGTCGATGAGTCGCTCGGTGATGAGGGGGGTCCACTCGCGGGGGTTGATGAAGAGTTCGCCCATTGCCTGCGGCGTTGTGCATTGCTGGCGAATGAGGCGAAACCAGTCAATCTGTTCAGGCGAAAGGACGTCCTCAAGGAAGTATAGCCGGTAGGGTTCTAGAAGTTTCGACAGCGTCACCGCGCATTGCGGACGGAGGTGCTCGTGGACGTCGTGCGTGAGCTTCGGACCGAAGCCAAGCTTCGAGCGCAGATATTCAAACATCCTCGGGATGCTTTCGAGGTATGCCTCATCGTCGAAGGCGTGGGCTTGCGACCAGGCGTTCTTCGGCTTACCCGCTTTGTCTGAATCAATAAATCCACCGCCGCCGTACCCGCCAAGCTGGCATCGGATGACCGAGTACCCCTCTTCCATGTAGCGCCGGACATCCTCCTCCAGGGCGACAAGATCGCCACCGCCGGCGTGGGCATAACATGGAACTGCAGCGCGACACGGTCCGCCGAGGAGTTGGTAGACTGGCATTCCCGCAACTTTCCCTTTAATATCCCAAAGCGCCATATCGATGCCGCCCAGTGCGGTGTTCAAAATCGACCCGTTCCGCCAGTAGCCGCTTGTGAGGACAGACTGCCAGTTGTCTTCAATGTGACCTGCCTCTCGACCGATCAGCAACGGGGCGATGACATCTTCAATCGCCGTGATAACCGTTTCGGCGTGGTAATAATCGCTGGCGGAACCGATGCCGTAAAGTCCCGGTTGATCTGTGATAACCTTCACAATAATCCAGGTTCCATTGGATCGGGTACGAATACATCGAATCTCCTTAATCTCCGCCATACAAATCTTCCTTTCTCATGGTGTGCCTCAACCGATGAATCATTCACGCTTCGCTCAGTTTGATGACACACCGTCCGCGAAGCGAACCGCGGCGCATCCGTTCAACGATAGCATTGATGCCTTCGAGGTCGCAATAATCCGTGATAAGCTCCCTGAGTTTGAGCTTTCCCGCGTTTGCCAATTTAATGTATCGCGGAATTTCTTCATGCGGCCGGCTCTCGGTGATGACTTGAAAGCCCATCAGTACCCGACTGAAATGCAGCGGAAACGGATCGATTTGAACCTGGTACCCCGCTCTCGGTCCAGAAAGCAGGATGGTCTTTCCCTCGGTGCGTGTGACCTGGTATGCGAGTTCAAGGATTTCTATGCGTCCGGTGCAATCGATAGCGACATCGACACCGACTTCTCCCACAATCTTGAAAACCTCTGTTTGGGAGTCGCTTTGTGCTGCATTAATGCAATGGGTTGCACCGAATTGACGGGCGAGATGGAGCTTTTCATCACGTAAATCGACGGCGATAATCGGATAGGCGGAAACCAAATCCGCGCCCTGGATGACATTGAGTC
>JAPUIP010000423.1 GCA_027296925.1 Candidatus Poribacteria bacterium
TATTGACGATGCTTCCGCCCTTCGGACTCTGTTTCAGCATCTGCCCCGCAACCTTTTGCGACAGAAAGAAGACGGCTCGCAGATCCACACTGATCACACGTTCCCAGTCGTCGGGCGTTGTCGAAAGGAACCGCTTCACAAAATTGACACCGGCGTTGTTCACCAAACCGTCGATCCGTCCGAAGGTGGAGACGGTGTAATCAACCAGATGGTCGAGTTCGCTATCTTGTCGGACATCGCAATGGACGGCAGAGGCGCGCGCTCCCAGATTGGCGGCCACCTTTTCCCCGGCCTCCTTTTGAATATCGGCGATGATGACGTTGGCCTCTTCCCGGCAGCAGACACGGGCAATGCCTTCACCCAGCCCACCGCCGGCGCCTGTCACGATAACCACTTTGTTTTTGAGCAGCATGGATTCCTCCTTGCCAGACGCATTACAGAAATGGATTGAAACTATGGCGACTTCGCCCGTATTCCTGGGTCCGATGCGCTAAACGGCCAGCCAGATCCGCCGACCATGTGGAAGTCGTCTGATTTTCCGCAGAGCCAGTAGAACATCTCCGCCACCCGCGGAACAGACTGCCATTTCCGGGTGGCGCCACAGAAGTAATCATTGGTGTATGAATAGTCGGCAGAGGCAAAATCGAAGTCGGGGTCCACGACCCAGTCTCGCCTGGGAGGGACGGTTCGCCAAAACTCCCATTTCAACATATTGCGAACCGACTGATCTCTTTTTTCGGACTGCCGATGCCAAATCGAATACGCCGTGACAAAGACCGAGCCCGCCGGCGCAACGGTTGCCACTTGCCCCGCAAGATGTCCAAAATGATCCAACTCCTCCCTGGCAATGGGAACAATGTGAGACCCCGGCAGGAACAGGGTTGGGCCCACTTCTTTCGTATTTTCCTGGGGGAGATAGAAAACCTGTAGAAGATTACACAGCCGCTCGAAGCCGGAGCCGCCGTCAACGTGCCAACGTGCTGCCGGTACCGGGCCGACTAAACGGTGGTTTGCCATCCAGTCGGGCAACTGGAAATTCTGCCCCAGAAGTGACCTGACTGCACCAGCAACCTCAGGGTGGAGCAACACTTCTTCGACAAACCGCGCATCCGTTACCAACTGATTGGGCTGGGCATCTTCCCTGTCGAGATGCTCGAACACCCAGCGATTGGTCGAATCCGGTATCACCCCCTCAAGCAGCAGAAAGCCCGTTCTACAAAAGTCGAGGACATCCTGATCGGTCAGTGTTGGCTTGACGTCAGCCCCCGCACGTTGTACTTCAAGTGCCATTGGTTTACCCCCATTTTTCCAGAATGAATTCGCAAGTGATATGCGTATTTTGGGTGTGCCCGACGGGCAACTGCACCGGAAACCGGATTACGCGCCAACCCTCGTTGATGGCCTCCAGAACGGTTTTGTAAGGCCAATCGGCATAGTCGAACGGTCCGTCAGAGACCTCTCCATCCCGGACCATCAGCATCCCGATAACTTGAGCCGTAACTGAGGTCGTTGCGGTTTGCAAGTAAAGCAGACTCTGGCGGTTGGCGCCGTTTGCTACGATTGCCGATCTCAGGTTTTGTAGTTGGGCCTCAGTCAATCGGCCCTGTTGAAACTGTGTGATGCATTCTTCCAGCAGTTGCAGCGCATTGGTGCTCATCTTACACTCCCTCCTATACGCCGATGTTTATCAAACAGAGAAACAGATAACGCTAACTAAACCACAAAGTCCCTACCAAATTGAGTTGAAATCTGGGCGCTATGAATTATATTATTATGGCCTGCAGGCGTAAAATGGAAAATCGGTTTGTATGGGCTTGACAACAATTCGTCTCACATGTTATACCATTTGTAGTTTTCACTGCAGCCATTTCGTCAGTAACAAAAAAACACAGAACCGCCGATAAAATCCCCCCGACCGCCTTTACGAAAGGGGGAGTGAACTTCCCCCTTTTCCAAGGTTTCTCCCCCTTACAAAGGGGGAGTTCAGAGGGGGTTGAGTGCGAAGCACTCGTGGGGATTGAGGGGATTTGAGAATGGGCTCATCTGAAACTCAAAACGGTATTAGTCTACGCCAAACCCATGCTTCGCTTGACGCCCCATGCACATCACGTTAAGCAGTTCATCACACCAATAGCCCCCGATTCACATATGTCCGTCTGAAAGCGAGAGGAGAAAATGACTGATCAATTAAAAGAACTGAGAGTGTCCAACGATGCAATGGACGACCCGCTGGAACTGCGTCGCCGGATTCAGGACGAAGGCTACCTGTTCTTCAAGAAACTCCAGGATGCGGATAAGCTCTGGGAGTTGCGTCGGCAGATGTTGACCGTCATCGGAGAGGGAGGCTGGCTTGTCGCTGGAACCGACCCGATGGATGGCATCGCCGATATTTCGCGCCAGTGTACCGAGGGAGACATCGAGTACACCGATGTGTACCACGAGATTTATAAGTTAGAAGCCTTTCACCGATCCGCCCACTGGCCGGAGGTGCTGGACATGATGGAGAAGGTGATTGGCAAACCGGTGTTGCCCCACCCACAAAAAATTGCCCGTCTCTGGTTTCCCAAGTATACCGAACATACCACGCCGGTGCACCAGGATTTTGTCCACTTTCAGGGCAATTTTGATACCTATACCTGCTGGGCGCCCGTCGGCGATTGCCCAATCGAACTGGGTGGACTGGCGGTATTGCCCGGCTCCCACAAAGTCAACAAAATGTTAGATCACCACTTTTCCCTGGGCGCTGGCAACCTGTGTGTCGACACTGACGCGCTGGACAGCGACTGGTACAGTACGAATTACGAGATTGGCGACAGCTTGATCTTCCCGGCACTGACGATACACAAGGCGCTGCCCAATCTGACGGAGGACCGACTGCGCGTCTCGCTGGACAACCGTTATCAGGCGATGGGTGATATAATCGCCGAGCACATGTTGGCGCCCCATCTGAACGGTTTCAATCAACTCAGTTGGGAAGATGTGTACCGCGACTGGGAATCTGATGACCTGAAATACTACTGGAAAAACCTGGATTTAGAAACTATCCCTAAGGACCTGAGCTACTCGAATCAGGGATTTTCAGAGGCGCTGGCGATGGCGAGCGACGGCGATGCACGAGCGATTCTGCATCTGAATCGCATCATCAAACGCGACCCCTCAACAGACATGGCAAAAGCGGCAATCGAAGTCGTGCAGGGCCTCGGAGCCTTGGGAGATGGCTCGACGGCGGCTACCGCAGCAACCGGACATTGAAGCGGCTCATCAATGTGTTTCATCTTAAGCTAAGGTGTACCGAGTTTTCAGATGATCGTAAATCCACACCACAACAGGATTTTATCTCCCTCTCCCTTGACGGGAGAGGGGCGGACAGTACTGAAAAACCCCTCGTAGGGTGGGGCTCTGCCCCATATGCAACAAGGCAAGGTTTTTGCCATACCCGGCGACTTGCCCCGGATACCGACCCCTTCAGGGGTCGGAGCCTCATGAGCAACCTCCAGCGGTGGTGTTCAGTCCACCGATCCTCCGATTCAGCCACCGACTCAACTCGGTGGTTGGAGGCCACGCTCATGAAACTCCCCGATCCTTCGCTGCGCTCGAGGACAGGTTCTGAAGATCGGGGTATCAAAGACGGAATTGACGCGACTTTCCCTCTTAGCTTGGTGCATATGGGGCA
>JAPUIP010000424.1 GCA_027296925.1 Candidatus Poribacteria bacterium
CCCTTTCGTAAAGGGGGGTTAGGGGGGATTTCTGATTGCGCCTTGGCTGTGTCATTTCTCGCAACGGGCCGCATCTAGACATCCAAATGATACTATACGAAAAGTTAGTTCAAAGTTAGATTTTAGAAGGAGAGGGACTGATGAGCGGTGAAACCATGAAAAAACTTACCTATCTGCTGATGGTTGTGACGCTTGTTCTTGGCGGAATTGTATCGCCAACGCAGGCGAAGGAAGAGATCAAGTTAGGTGCACTGTTTGATCTGACTGGCGCAACCAGCGATGTTGGCTGGCATTATGCGGACGGCATTCGAGACTACATTCAACATCTCAACGAAGAAGAGGGCGGTATTGGGGATGGCGTCACGGTCAAACTGGTCTGGACGGACTATCAGTACAAAATTCCACAGGCGATTTCGGCTTATACCAAATTTGTGAAGCGGGATAAGGTTGTCGCAATCCTGGGGTGGGGAACGGGGGATTCCGAGGCGCTGAAGACCAAAATCGTCAAGGATCAGATTCCCTACATTTCAGCCTCATTCTCGCAACACCTTGTGTGGCCCCCCAAATGGAACTTCCTTCCCATTGGCACCTATGCAGACCAGGTGAGAATCGTGATGAAATATATGAAAGACCAGTGGGACCAGCCCAGGCGTCCGAGAATGGCGCTGATTTACAATGATACGGGATATGGTCGTGCGCCGCTTGAACCGGCAAAGGCGTACGCAGAGGAGATTGGAATTGACCTCGTCAGTACGGAAGTGGTGGGGCTGCAAGACCTTGAGGCGACATCGCAGTTGCTGAGAATTAAGGAGAAAGCGGCGGACTTCGTGTTCATTCAGGAGACCTATACGGCGACAAGCACAGTCCTCAAAGACGCCAGGAGACTCGGTCTGAAGGACGTGGTCTTCACCGGCAACTTTTGGGGGACAGGTAAGAAACTCGTCGAACTTGCTGGAGAGGCGGCGGAAGGCTATATCGGAATTATGCCGGTTGCCATCTGGAGTGACGAGAGTGAAGGCATTAAATTTGCCCGGATGCTTAATGCAAAATACCACCCCAATGTCGCATACAGAGAGCCGCAATACATGGCGGGGATGGTGAACGCCATGATTATGGTTCATGCAGTGGAAGTGGCCTTGAAAGAAGCCGGAGGCGATCCAAAACAGGTTAAGGGAAGCGATGTATTTGATGCGCTTCAGAATATGGAGAATTTCGATACCAAAGGCTTGACGACGCCTGTCAGTTACGGAACCAATGAACGTCGCGGAGCAAAGAAGGGGAGGCTGGTTACGATCAAGAATGGCAATCTCGTGACGGCGACAGACTGGCTTGATATGCCTCCGGTTCCTGAAAGGGAAAAGCAGGGGAAATAAGCAAGATTGAAAATGCACATCATCACTGGAATCTCTAAATTCAAAAGTTGAAATCCATGATTCAAAGTTGCCAATGCTATCATTAAATAATATTGAAGTGATTTACAATGAGGTTATCCTCGTGTTGAAGGGGGTGTCCCTGGAGGTGCCCGATGGCGCTATTATCTCCCTTATCGGTGCGAACGGCGCCGGGAAGACCACAACCCTCAAAGCCATTTCGGGTCTGCTGAAAGAAGAAAACGGTCAAGTCACCGACGGTTCCATTGAGTTGAATGGCACTTGTATTGACAAAAAGAGCGCCGAAGACATTGTGAAGGACGGCATTTTTCAGGTGATGGAAGGGCGGCGGGTGTTTGTCCACTTAACCGTTGAGGAAAACCTCAAAGCCGCCGCATTCTCACAAAAAGGGAAAAAGCATATGAGTGGGGATATGGAACGGGTCTATTCTTACTTTCCCCACTTAAAGGCGCTCAGGCACAGGGTTGCGGGATACCTTTCCGGTGGAGAGCAGCAGATGCTTGCAATCGGCCGGGCGCTGATGGCAAAGCCGAAGCTGATGCTGCTTGATGAGCCGTCACTCGGGCTTGCACCCCGACTGGTCGAAGAGATCTTTAATATTGTGAAAACGATCAATCGGGAGGAAGGGGTAAGCATGCTGCTGGTTGAGCAAAATGTGATGGCCGCACTGGATATTGCTTCCTACGGTTACATTATGGAAAATGGCCGGGTCGTCATGGATGGGCCCGCTTCGAAGCTCAAGGAAAATCCCGACGTCAAGGAGTTTTATCTCGGTTTGACAGCATTTGGTCAGAAGAAGAGTTTCAGAGATGTCAAGCATTACAAGCGAAGAAAGCGATGGCTGGCATAAGGGAGACAACGTGAATCGGAACGAACTGCTACGGCACAGAACAGAAAGGCTCAGAAAGATCGTTCGTCATGCCTATGACAACTCTCCCGCCTTCAGACACAGGCTGGATCGGCGAGGTCTGACCCCTGACGATATCCGGGAGGCGAAGGACCTGGAAAAGCTCCCGATAGCGAAGAAGGATAATCTTGTTGATTTGCAGGCACAGCGTCCCCCCTTTGGCGGTTTACTCGCCGTTGACACCTCGAACCTGACACGGATTTTTCAATCCCCCGGGCCAATTTATGACCCACAAGGGCAGGGCGACGATTACTGGCGATGGGGAGAGCCGCTCAGAATTGCTGGATTCGGTGAACGCGACATTGTCATCAATACCTTTTCTTACCACCTCTCTCCGGCCGGCTTTATGTTTGACGATGGTCTGCGGGCAATCGGAGCAACGGTGGTTCCCACGGGCGTTGGCAACACGGAAATTCAGGTGAAAATCATCGCTGACCTCCGGGCGACGGGGTTTGTCGGAACGCCGAGTTTCCTGATGACCCTTCTGAATAAGGCAAAGGAATTGGGAACTGATTTTACCATAAAGAAGGCTTTTGTCGCCGCCGAGCCGTTCACGCCCACACAGCAAGCCACTTTTGGGGCGCACGGTATCGATGCCTATCAAGGGTACGGGACAGCAGACGCCGGCTGTATCGCGTTTGAATGTGCAGAGAAAAACGGCATGCACGTATCAACCGACTTCGTGATTGAAATCGTTGACCCGAACACAGGGGAGCAGCTTCCACCCGAGGAAGCAGGTGAGGTCGTGGTCACGCTATTCGATGAAACATACCCTTTGATTCGGTTTGGTACGGGAGATATATCACAATTAATGTCAGCGGATTGTCCCTGTGGGCTGGCGACAGAAAGAATCGCCGGTTTTATGGGAAGAATCGGGGATGCTTTCAAGGTCCGAGGCATGTTTGTGCATCTCAGGCAGGTCGCAGAGGCAATTTCCAGCTTTCCGGAGCTCGGTGACTTTGTGGTTGAAGTTACGCGGGAAAACGACCGGGATTTCATGGGATTAAAAGTTGAAACTGATAATCCCATGTCTTCAGAGGGAATGATTGACAGATTGGCGGACAAAATACAAGAGGTCTTAAGGATAAGGGCGGACAGTATAGCGTTCGTTTCAACGGGAACATTGAAATCAGATCAAAAAATAGTTGACAAAAGAGAGTGGAGATAATATAACCCTGGTGCAGAATTTCGAATCTATGGAGGAGAAGCCCGACAATGGCTGAACTAACCGTTCAAGTACCAGATGAAGTAGCTCAGCGGCTAGCGCTCTTCAAGACCAACTTCCTGAGTTGCTAACCCAGTTTGTAAGGGACATTCCTCTCGGTACACAGACGGACTTGCTGCTATCTATTGATGACCCGGCGGATGCGCCTCTGGTCTATGCCGAAGTCCTTGACTTTCTGATCACCCGCCCGACGCCGCAAGAAATCGTGGACTTCAAAATTTCGGCAGCGGCTCAAACCCGACTCCGCGCGCTATTGGATAAAAACCGTGAAGAAACACTGACTGACACGGAAGCAGCGGAACTTGACTTATACGAGCAGCTTGATCACCTGATGATTTTGCTCAAAGCAAAAGCCTATACCTCAGATAAATGAATGCCCCCTCGATTTCCCTTTCCCTCCGTCAGTTCGTAAGCCAGCGAGCACAGGGGAAATGTGAGTACTGTCTGCTGCACCAAGATGCTTCGATCTACAGCCACGAAATTGATCATATCATCGCCATTAAACACGATGGAGGAGAATTCATGTCATACAAACAGTTACTTCCCACCACCGTTATCGGTTCTCATGCATTACCGGGCTGGTTCTGGACAGCCATGGATGCGCAGAAGCGTGGTGAGTACGGGCCCAGCGACGAGCGAGAGGTTTACGATGATGCCGTTCGACTTGCAATTTGGGATCAGAAGGAGGCCGGCATCGATACCATCACCGATGGCGAGATGCGGCGGTGGTACTTCGTGCAGAACTTCTACGGACGAATGGAGGGATTAATCGAACGCCCCATGCTCCGACAGGTTGGACTGTACGGCTACGACAGCGTACCGCGGTATCATATCGGCGATCGGGTGAGTGTGCCACACGGCCTGGGCATTGTTGAAGAATTCCGCTTCTTGAAGGCGAACGCCGGGGATGGGCAGCGGATCAAAGCGTGTTGTCCAGGCCCACTAACACTGACGATGCACATCCAGGTTCGTGAAGGTGACCCGTACAAAGACCGGGTTGAGCTTGGCTGGGAGTTTGCCGAGGTGATTAACCGGGAGTTGAAGGCACTTGAGCAGGAAGGGTGCACGGAAGTCCAGCTCGACGAGCCGAGTTTTGGCATCATCCCCGGCAAGCTCAGCGATTGGGTATCGCTGCTTAACCGGGCGCTGGAGGGCGTGTCAGTGCGAAAGAATCTGCATATCTGCTTTGGTAACTTGGGGTCCCGCCCCCGTGGCAAACGCCGATACGACTGGATGTTCCCCGCGTTGCTGGACATGAATGCTGA
>JAPUIP010000425.1 GCA_027296925.1 Candidatus Poribacteria bacterium
GACGAAACCGGCGGCTTCACTGCCTTTATCTGTTGGTCCCTCCAACCCAACAACACCCGCCTTGAACATATCCCACCTTCGGGAAGTTTTGAATACCTCAAAACGCTGGCAATCTCCCGCTTGATGCTTGATAATTTTGAAAACTTCCAGTCTTCATGGGTAACCCAAGGGCCGAAGATTGGGCAGTTGTCACTCAAATTTGGCGCGAACGACATGGGCGGCACCATGATCGAGGAGAACGTCGTCAGCAAAGCGGGGACGGTCTACTACATGCCCATTGAGGAAATTGAACGGACAATCACGGAGTTGGGGTGCGTTCCGAAGCGGCGGAATTTCTTCTATGAGATCCTCGATTGATTGAGATCATGTCTGAACCGAACAGATACTGGACATACTTTGATGAAGCATGGAAAAAGGTGATCGAGCGATTCTTTCCACAGTTCCTGTATTTCTTTGTGCCTGCGCTTTACGAAGATGTGGATTTCTCAAAACCGTTCACCTTTCTCGATAAAGAGTTAGAGCAGATGTCTCAAAAGAGCATCAGGGGCTCAAAGTTTGTCGATAAACTGGCGAAAGTCTTCCTCAAGGATGGCAACGAGCAGTGGATCCTGATTCACATTGAGATACAAGCCGACACCGATGACGATTTTTCCCTTCGGATGTTTCGCTATTTCTATCGAATTTTCGACCAACATGGTGAGCGGATTGTGAGTATGGCGGTTCTGGCGGGTTCAGAGAACCGGGCGGTAAAAGGCAGGTATGAGTTAAAAGCGTATGGAAGCGGTATTGAGTTTCAATATCTGACGTTCAAGCTGATCGATTATGAACGAGACAAGCTGGAGGCGGAGGATAATCCCATTGCACTGGTCATTTTAGCCGCTCAGGAAAGAGAGCGACTGCGGCGCAGCCAAGATCGCTTCAATACAAAATGGTATCTGATCAGAAAATTGTATGAGAGAGGATATAGCCGAGCGGAAATCACGGGTCTATTTGAATTTATCGATTGGGTTTTACAACTGAGTGATACAGAGGAAAAACGCCTCTGGGAACAGGTGAAAGCCCTGGAGGAGGTGAGAAGAATGCCTTACGTCACGAGTGGCGAGCGAATCGGCATGGAAAAAGGATTGCAACAGGGATTGCAACAAATGGTTCTGGAAGCAGTGGAGGAGCGATTTGGGGAAATTCCCACTTTCATTTCCGATGTCGTTCATCAAATCGAAGACCACGATCAACTGCGATCTTTGCTGCGCCAGGCAATCCGAAGTGTGTCCCTGGAAGCATTTCAACAAGGCCTCAACGGCAATTGAACAATACGTCTACTAAGACGAGGTTGAAATCGTACAATGCCCCTAATATCAGCGGATCAACTCAGAACCATCAGCATCGATATCTTCAAAGCCCTCGGTATGATGTCGGACAAAGCTCAGACGATTGCGAATCTCCTCGTCGAATCGAACCTCGCTGGACACGATTCACACGGGGTCTTGCGCCTACCGCAGTACGTCCATGCGATTCAGGGTGGGGGTATTGATGCAGATGCGGAGATTGAGATTGTGAGCGAAACGCCTTCGAGCGCGGTTATCGATGGCCACTGGGGGTTGGGCCAGGTCATCGCCACGCAAGCGATGGAGATTGCTATTGCCAAAGCGAAAGCACACGTCATCAGCACAGTAAATGTCTATAACAGCAACCACATTGGGAGATTGTCGGCTTATGTGATGATGGCAGCGCAAGCGAGGATGATTGGTCTACTCTTCGTCAACGGGCACGGGGCGGATCAAGGCGTTGCACCGTGGGGCGGTTCGGATCGACGGTTGGGCACGAATCCAATGGCGTGTGGAATTCCAACCGGGCAAGCGGATGCTATGGTGATCGATCTGACAACGAGCGTTGTTGCCGGCGGAAAGATTCGGGCGTATCGGAGTCGTGGGGAGCCATTGCCGGAGGGATGGGTCATCGACGCGGCGGGAAACCCGAGCACCGAGCCCGGCGCATATCTCGATGAACCGCAAGGAGCGCTGCTCCCATTCGGTGGGCTTGCCGGACATAAAGGTTACGGGTTGAGTCTGTTCGTGGATATACTCGCCGGTGCGATGTGTGAAGCCGGTTGCAGTCGGCCCGCTTCGCCCAAGCTTGGTAACGCCTTTCTCACAATCGTCATTGACATTGAGAAATTCACACCGCTTGCAGATTTTGAAGCGCACGTTGCGGGACTGATCGATTTTGTGAAAGCATCGCCAACCGCCCCCGATTTCGAGGAGATCTCCATTCCCGGCGAACGCTCCGCTCGCACGCGCCGTGAGCGACTCGTAAACGGCATCCCACTTGATGATGCCACATGGGAGAATCTGGTGGAAGCCGCACGGCAAGTTGGCGTTAACGTCGAGCAAGTGGGTTCAGGCAGATGATCTCCCATCATGTCACGGCGACAGGGCCATCTGCAAAAATCACCTGGATGCCGTTGCCCTTTCAACCACCCCGAGAATTGACGACGCAGGCTTACGCCATTTGCTTTACGGCCGATGGGAACATTGTTCTCGTCTCCGGTGATGATGCATATTGGAACTTGCCCGGCGGGCATCCAGCCCAAGGGGAAACGTTAGAAGAAGCCTTGGCTCGGGAGGTCTGGGAGGAAGCGTGTGCTGAAGTCAAACAGTGTACGTACATCGGCTGTCAAAAGATCGACGAACCCAATAGCCGGGAAGGGCTTCCGCTTTATTACCAAACACGTTTCTGGGCTCGTGTTGAACTCTATCCCTTCCGGCCACAATTTGAAACCACCCAACGCCGATTAGTTCCGCCGGCGCAATTTCTATCGACGCTCGCGTGGGGAGATGCGCCGATAGCGAAAATTCTTTTGGACAACGCGCTTTCTGTCGAACAGAACACGAATTCCTAAAAGGAAGGGGCAGATAAAATGAAGAAAATCCAGGTACCAACTGAATGGGGGGCAAAAGCATTTGGTGTGTTATTGCAACACGGGGTTGTGCGGTCCGTTTTACCTGTTAATCCGCCAACTTATATTGTCTTTGATGAACAGATAGAAAAGCTCAAAGGAGCAGGCATTCCATTTACGATTATTGAATTCAAGGGAGGGAGGCGTGCTCACTAACGCCAAGGAATATAAAGTCTATGTCCCAATGACTTATCCTGACGGGGGACCAGTAGGATCGGAAAAGCTGTATGCGGTAAGAACACGATTGTTAGAGTGTTTCGGCGGTGTAACCACCGTAAGGAAAGCCAATTACCTTGAAGGTTTTTGGTTAGCTGAAGAGGAAGTTATCCCCGATCAGATTGTTACCTATACCTCCGTAGATCTGCGTCACCCAGGGATGGAAAATGAGACCTTTATGCTTGAGTATAAGGATGAACTCAAGCGTGAGTTTCGACAGCGAGAGGTATTTATCATCGTATCAGATTTACAAATCATCTAATGCGACCTCGACTTTTTTTGAGGAGAATACGTTGTAACGCGTAGCAAACTAGCAAGTATTTACGCAAGGGTACAGGAAGAGATTATGATGTCACAAAACGTTGTCACAAAAACAGATTTAACAAACCTACCCCTCTTCTACAGAGGAAAAGTTCGAGATCTTTATGACCTTGGCGATCACTTGCTGATCGTCTCAACGGATCGGATCTCGGCGTTTGATGTCATCTTGCCGAACGGTATCCCCGACAAAGGACGCATTCTGACTGCACTCTCCGAGTTCTGGTTCGATTACACAAAATCCATCGTCGATAACCATCTGATCACGACCGATGTGTCTGAGTACCCTGACGTGTTGCAACCCTACGCCGATCTGCTTCGAGGGCGATCCATGCTGGTGCGCAAAGCTAACCGGATCGACATCGAATGTGTCGTGCGTGGATACATCGCCGGTTCAGCGTGGTCAGAATATAAAACGGACGGAACGGTGTGTGGAGAAAAACTACCTGAAGGATTGCGCGAATCGGATCGCTTGCCGTCGCTCATATTTACGCCCGCCACGAAAGCGGAGCACGGGGAGCATGATGAGAATATCTCCATCGCGCAGATGGAGGGGACCATTGGGAAGGATTTGGCGGGGCAGATTATTCAAACCAGTTTCGCCCTGTTTGAGTCGGCCAGTGCACATGCTGAAAAGGTTGGCATCATTCTCTGTGACACAAAGTTCGAGTTTGGGCTGATTGATGACAAACTCATTCTCATCGATGAGGTTTTCACGCCCGATTCGTCGCGTTTCTGGCCCAAAGATGCGTATGCGCCGGGTGGTCCTCAGCCCAGCTTTGACAAGCAGTACGTGCGCGATTATCTGACCGAGATTGGTTGGAATAAGCAACCGCCTGCCCCGGAGCTCCCCGAGTCGGTCATCCGCAAAACCAGTGAAAAATATTTGGAGGCGTATCGCCTGATCGTTGGGCGGGAATTAACCTGATCCGCATACAGAGGGAAAACGCAGGTCACTCAACAAGGAAGACGTGACTTCGCTCAAACAGCCCATCCAAAAAGATCTCGACAAACCATTCGCCTTCAGGAAATCCGTTCGATGGCTGGTCAATAAAGAACCACGTAATCTGATCGCCCGTTTCGGAATTGAAGATTTCCTCTTCCCGCCGAAAGGGTGGGTCATCCGTATCCTCCTCTGGCGAAAACCAGAGGACTTCAACCGTATGCGTGTCCTCGACATTGGTCCAAAAAATCCATAAATGGATGCGGTCACTCACCCTTGAGAAGAAAGTGTCCGTAATTCCATCTGGGCGATCCTCGTTGACGTTGATTGCGAGAACAGAGTCCAGAATCACAGGCTCCCCTCTGAGTAGCGCAATGGACGCACTCCCTCCCGACGGCGACTCATCACACCCACCGAAAATGATGCTTGCCAGAACGAGTATTGGGAAAAGGCTAGACATATGATACCGATTGTGCATTCGTATGTTTCTCCCCTTGTGTTCATACTTGAATTTTGCTACATCATACCCGATTCATTTGCCGCTGTCAACTGAAAACCGATCCAGGATTTGGAGAGACGGGGTGCATCTCTGCGCCCTTGCATCCTTGAATCCGCTTTGCCAAACATGGAGAATATCTGATGCAATTTGACTATATCATTCACGGCGGAACCGTTGTCGATGGCACAGGAAGCCGTGAGCCATTCCCAGCGGCCGTTGGTGTCATCAGTGATCAGATTGCCGCTGTTGGACGCCTGGATACCGCCCAGGCAAGCCGGGTGATCGATGCACACGGGCGCGTTGTGAGTCCAGGCTTTATCGATGTTCACGTCCACTCAGAGATTGCCCTGTTGGGCGGCAGAGACCAGATGGCAGCCGTTCGTCAGGGCGTAACCACGCAGCTTATGGCGCCGGACGGATTCGGTTGGGCGCCTCTATCGCCGGAAAAGGCGCGAGAAATGTGGCGTTACACGCAATTTGCTTATGTCGATGCAGGGCTCTCTCTCGATTGGCGCAGCGCGGAGGATTATCTGAGCATCTTTCCCGGCCGCATTCCCGCCAACGTTTACCCGCAGGTGCCCCACTGTGCGGTTCGCTTAGGGGCGATGGGGTGGGATACCCGACCCGCAACGGATGAGGAGCTGAACCTCATGGTCGAAACCACCCGTGAATGGCTGGAGGCGGGTGCGTGTTGTTTGTGCCTAGGACTCGACTATCAACCGAGCGCCAATGCGGATTTGCGGGAGCTTGTCACCTTGTCGAAGCTCGCTGCTTCATACGGGGCGATTTATGCCGCACATCTGCGTTACCGCATCCTCGGCCGAAAACGAGCGTGGGAAGAGACGTTTGAGATCTCTCGACAGGCGGGCATCCCCGTGCATATCTCTCATGAACGGGTGGACGCAGAGTCCGCGGAATTGCTGGACCGGATAGACCGTGAAGGCATCGATCTGACCTTCGAGTCGTATCTCTATCCAGCGGGGATGACCCACATGACGATGATGCTACCGATGGCGTTTCAGGCGGGAAGTCCGGCGGATGTGCTGGCAAAGCTAGAAGCCCCGGACGCGCGAGAGCAATGCTTGCCCCTTCTGCGGGAACAGCTGGGGCAGGGAAATCAGATCGTCGGCTACACCCGTTCCGGTCGATTTATCGGCATGACGCTGGCGGAAGCAGCGGACAGTGTGGGCAAAACCTATGAGGAATTTGCTTTCGATCTGCTCATTGAGGAGGAGGGTATTCAGGCGTTCGTTTTCCCCTGGCAGACGCCTTCTGATGAAAATGAAGTGACAATCAACCGGACGGCTGCCCACCCGCGGATGATGATCGCCAGCGACGGCGTTTACAACATTCCTCATCCCCATCCCCGCGGCTACGGCTGTTTTGTGCAGTATCTCGGGCGTTTTGTGCGGGAGCGGAAGTTGGTCTCGTTGCAAGAAGCCATCTACAAGATGAGCGGATTTCCAGCGGAACGTTTTGGGCTTAAAGATCGGGGGCGGATCGCGGAAGGCCTGGCGGCGGACCTGGTCGTCTTTGACCCGGAAACTGTCGTCGATCGTTCGACCTGGCAGGAGCCGGTGCAGCCGGCGGTTGGCGTGGATTGGGTTTTGGTCAACGGCGTACCGGTGATTGAAGCGGGCAATCCCACCGGGCAATTGCCGGGGCGTGTGCTGCGGCATTCAGCCTGATAGACCGTGACAGGTTGGGATATAATACCCGAAGCTGTAGGTCGGGTATGGCGCAGCCTACCCGACAGCAAGGAATCGTCGGGTTTGGAAACCCGACCTACAAAAATGCTGGAGACAAAGGTCGCCTATGCGATTCCGAAGATTTTATATCGAGGGTGCAATCTATTTTGTGACAACGGTGGTGCATCAGCGGGCGCCGATGTTCAGCGATGCGGCGATGGTGGAACTGCTATTGGATACACTCCGCTAGGTCAAGAAACACCATCCCTTCGCCATGCGGGCCTACGTCATCTTACCGGATCACTGCCATCTGTTATTGCGTCCATTGGGGCCATCAAACATCTCTGCCATCATGCACGCATTCAAACGCAATGTGACCGTGCACGTCAAGCAGCGTATAAAGGCTTCGGGACCACTGCGACTTTGGCAGCCGAGATTTTGGGATCATGTGATTCGCGATGATGCGGATCTCGCCAATCATTACGATTACATTCACTTCAATCCGGTCAAGCATGGGTTGGTGAGCGTGCCGGAGGAATATCCGTGGAGCAGTTATCCGCATTATCTCGCGCGCGGGTATTATGAAGCATGTTGGGGACACACCACTCCCGAAAATATCGCCAATATGAATTTTGAGTAGATCGGATCTCTCTGACGATCTGACTATCTTTCATGTCGGGTAGCAGAGCATACCCGACCGACAAATGTTGAACTTAATCTGAAAATTATTAGTTGCCGTGCAACGCCGGACAAAAGGATAACGGAAATTTTTCAAAGAAGGAAGTAGGTCGGGTATGACGAAGTCTACCCGACAAATTGATGTCTGGTAGTGACCTTATGTTAACTTGTCACCGTCTGTGGGGATCCCGTGGGGCAGAGCATACCCGACCGACAAATGTTGAACTTAATCTGAAAATT
>JAPUIP010000426.1 GCA_027296925.1 Candidatus Poribacteria bacterium
TTGCTGAAGCCATCCGCGAGGATCGGTCGCCGGAGGTAGATGGACAGGGCGGATTGATTGCGACAGCCTTTGCTTATGCGCTCTGCGAGTCCGGGCATCTTGGCGCACCGGTTTCTCTCAAAGCGGTTGCTGCCGATGAGATCCACGCCTATCAAGCAGAGATCAACAAGAACGCGGGTTTGTGATCAATACGCACTATACATCAGCGTTCTAATGGAGGCAACGATGAAAACAGTGGCAAAAATTACCGACCTCAAAACCTTTATCATGCACGGTGTCGAGCGCAATTGGCTTTTTGTCAAGATCGAAACCGACGCCGGCGTACACGGTTGGGGCGAGGCGTCTCTCGAACAGAAAGAGAAAACGGTGGAAACCGCGATGAGGAGGTACTCAAAAGCCGTCCGTATGAAACCATCGGCAGAGGCAGCTATGGCAACTTCGACGATGACGGAGCGGCTGCGGATTTGTAACTCACTGTTTTGTCAGACTGTGTCTCGTCGCGTATTGAAAAAGGTGTCGGAGGGCTTTTCCTTTACGCATTACGTTTCAGTCTGATTCCCCCCTTCTTCAGGCAGTGGGGTTACGATTCCCCGTGTCGCCTGTTGATACCACTCCTGCCACGCCCCGGCCTGATCGGCGGTGTAGTCCAAGCCGCTCATTTGACGTAGCACTTCGTGCGCCGCATCACGGTTGCTCGGTTGCTTGAGGGCTAACATCTGCATCAGTTGCCTTCCCGCTTCCTGCAAAATCGTTGGACGATAATTTTTCGATTTGGCAAGCTCTGCAAGCACAAGCGCAGCTTTTTGGCGATCGGTGGTGAAGGGGAGGTGGAACATATCCAAAATGGGTTGCAAGGGGATTTCAAACGCGCCGGTTTCAATGGCGATCCGGCTGGTGTACACCAAGGAGAGCCCGGCGTTGCTCCTAACCACCACGTCGAGATCGCTCAATGCATTGGTTAACGCACAGACCGTAGACTCGGGCTCGGAAGACCATCCAAGCATGGCCGCTGCAACGCGCCGTTTCTTCGGGCTTCGAGCCCCCGCAAGGGCGTCAATCAACGCATCCTGATGTTTTGGTACGAGTTCGATAAACTGTTCCTCCAGCGATCTCAATTCCGAATCCCGTGAAAATCGATGTCCGCAATCGGATGTCCCGGTCCCTGGCATCGGAGCGGCTGTCTGGTTGCGAACCCTCCGTCCCCACAACCTCAGATATTCGTCATATAACGCCAGCACTTCGCCCGGTAAATCAACAACTCCTGTTGGCGGTGGGCGAAAGATAAGCTGCCGCTCCGATCCTTTCTCGATGACATCAACCGTGAGATAAGCCTTGCCATCCGGGTAAAGCACGAGCGCAACGTGGACATGCGAGAAATTACCCAGCGCTTCTACATTCTCCCGCATTCTTCGCATCCTCAGCGTCCCCGGCTCAAAGTGAGTCCCCTCCGTGACCCCAAGCATGTCGATGATTTGCTGGCTGGGAATCTTCTGGTTACCGAACGTGTCAATCCCCGAAATTGTAAATCGATATTGTCCGCCTGCGTCTGCCATACCCTCATCTCAGCGTTATTGGGGATGCAAAACTTCTGCTCTAAATGAATTCAGTTTAACAAACTTCGTCCGCTGTATCAAGCTTTTTTCGGATTTGCAAATGCGAATCTGCAGTGATATAATACGATGAATTTCGACATCAGCGGCTTTAGGAATCAATCAGAATACAAAGCAATGAATGAGGAGAATCTGCCCATGAAAAAACAACACTGGATTTTTGGCATTGCGCTCTCTTCGGCAGCGATACTGATTTTATTCAGCTTGAATCACGCAGACAGCCAAAGCGATCTTGTCAAACGCGGGAAGTACCTCGTTGATGCCGTGAGTGCATGCGGTCAGTGCCATACGCCCCGCAAAGGTGCCGAATTTGATATGAGCATGTATCTCGCCGGGCACCCCACGAATGCAGTGTACCCGAAATACGACTTTAGCATGATGCGACAGGGGATTTTTATGCTGACCGCCCCGACGCTTACCGCGTTTTCTGGTCCCTATGGCACCAGTTTCGCCGCCAACTTAACGCCTCATAAAGGCACCGGCCTTGGAGAGTGGACCGAAAAGATGTTCATTGATGCCATGCGAACCGGGTACCATCAAGGGAACAAAACCAATCGAAAGATCCTTCCGCCCATGCCGATTAAGAACGCCTACGAAAACATGAGGGATGCAGACCTCAAGGCGATGTGGGCATATCTGCAGACGATCAAGCCGGTCAAGAACGAAGTCTCCGTGCCGCTCAATCGTATGGGGAGACCTTACTAAAAATGAAACAAAGAACGATGGATGCAAAAGTACCGTTAGATCAACTCAATATATCCGATGAAGTTATGGCGACCCGCGAGGAAATGGTCGCCATCCGCCGCGATCTCCACAAACACCCAGAATTGGGATTCCAGGAAGTTCGCACAGCGAAGATAGTGGAAGAAACGCTCAGGGCGAGCGGTATCCGAACCCAGACGGGGGTAGCTCACACGGGCGTCGTTGGGCTTTTGGAAGGCTCAAGGCCGGGCAAAACCATCCTGGTGCGGGTTGATATGGACGCGCTACCGATCTAGGAAGCAAATGCCGTCGATTACGCATCGGCAAATTCCGGGGTGATGCACGCCTGAGGACACGATGGCCACACCACCATCGGTCTGATGGCAGTGAAGGTTCTCGCAAGCAGACGGGAAGGTTTGGCGGGGAGGATCAAATTTATCTTTCAACCGGCCGAGGAGGGACTCGGTGGCGCGAAATTGATGCTTGAAGCAGGCATCCTCGAAAACCCCAAAGTGGACGTCGCACTCGCTTTGCATCTCTGGACAGGAGACGGAGTGGGGCAAATTCGGCTACGCAAAGGCCCGCAGTTGGCGGCATCGGATAAGTTCAAGATTCAGATCTTTGGCAGAGGGGGTCACGGCGCAATTCCGCAAGATTCAATCGATGCCATCGTTATCGCGGGTCAGGTTATCAACGCCTTGCAAACGGTCGTCAGCCGCAACATCAACCCGCTTGAATCGGCGGTGGTGAGTATCGGTACAATTGACGGTGGAACGGCCATGAATGTGATTGCATCTCAGGTAACGATGACAGGAACGATTCGCACTTTTAGCGAGGAAGTTCGTGAGACGGTAATCAGCCGCGTGGACGAATTGATTGCGGGTATCACGACCGGCATGGGAGCGACCTACTCCTTTGAGATTAACTCGAATTCTGTACCTGCAACGGTCAACGATGGTGATATGACAGATCTGGTCATCGAAGCGGCCTCGGCAGTCGTCGGTACGGATAACGTGCGAACGGCGGATGCGATCATGGGGGCAGAGGACATGGCACTCATCATGCGCGAAGTCCCCGGTTGCTACTTTTTCGTCGGTTGTGGGAATGAAGACCTGGGATTCATCGCACCTCACCACAACGACCGCTTCGATTTCGATGAAGATGCGATGTTAGTTGGGGTACAAACCATCGTCAATGCAGTTGAAATGTACTTGGGAAAATAGTCCCTTGAATTACATCGTCTTTGCACAGGCGATCATGTTAGCCGTGCCTTTAGTGTCTCGGTCCGTGTGTATCTCGTCTAGCTGATCAAAAATATCGTCGAACTGTAGTTTTTCTTTGAGGACGATTTTTGGGGACACGGCAGGGGCGGCAGCCGGGTTGAGCTTGACATATATAGTTCCTTTTGCCCGCAGTTCCTCATCAGTGTGTTCTTTCTGTTCAATCAATTGACAGTCGTCCTCGGAGGCGTTGCCACGTGAGTATAAACGGATCGCATCACAAGTAGAGTTCGTCTGATTCTGTCCATTAATGGTGATTTCGATATCACTGAGCAGATCGGGCAGATGATGTTCTGCGTGTTTCCGGCCTGCGGGGGCCAACTGTTCCTCACAACGAATTTCACTTTCCAGTTCGTCAGTCCCTCGGCGAATGGCATCTTGATGCCAACCGAGTTCGTTCATGGCTTTTTGTTGCCCACCGTGACCTAATGCAGCAACCACTTGCGCCATGAAAATACGACGCTCCCTGCCTTTGAGCTTACTGGCCGTCTCGACATAAATCTGCTTTAACTCCTTTGTCAGTTCCATTCAACTATCCTCCTGATAGATGACTCACCGTTTTAACCTTCATCGACGAATTTTTAATCTGAAAGTGGTGGTGAAAATACGAAAGATTCTCAGCCGCCTCCGCAGAAGAGATTAAAAAATGCAGAGACGCCTTGCCCATCGAAGATACCCCCGGTGATTTTGCTCATTTGTAGATTGAAATACTGGACAAAAGCGACAGCAGACATGACGAAGCTGGCGACAAAAAACATACAGATGAGCGTAAAGAGTGTAATTGACAGAAGCGTATGTTTCACGATTTGTCTCCTCCTTGGAGGTTCGGTGATTCAAGGCTCGCAATCCGCTAACGTTACTGTAGTAGCTAAAGCAAGCCTTATGCCAGCAGGATTTGAAATGAGAAATTTCTCGCCAATGGCAGGTATGGCAACGGCTTTGGCGGTTTGGCGGAGGGGGTTACTGAACGTTACCCAGATCTCGAACCGAAACTTTTTATTGCATGCTTGAGGAGAAAAATTGCTGGAATTTAGACGTAGGTAAGGTGAAGCAGGTGCAATTTTTTGTTTACATGAAAACACGAAAAGTTGCACCTTGGCAGGATGGGATTGAGCCAGAAGCAAAATAGCTTGTCAATGATACGAGTTTTTCATTATGAACCCAGGCGCCTTGAACTGAAGTTCTCCACCCGCGTGGAAGTGAAATCCTTCGGGGCTCAGGACAAGTACCCTAACGGGCATTTCATTGCCCGTTATGGAATCCCGCCTGTCGCGCCTGTGCCGCCTGTCCCGAGCTTCGAGGAGCTTGCCCCGAACTTTGAGGGGGAACTTTGAGGGGGCAGCCGACCTGGCTCAAAGCCAAAGTCGTCTGAAGACGACTCAAACGAACAATCCGAGTCCACTTCAGTGGACTTGAGCTATCAGCCCGATCTTTAGATCAGGGCTAAGTGAAAAAGTCGTATCACTGTCCGAGTGGTTTACCGCGCAGCGCCTCCCGACACTGGGTGATGCCGTTGCCGGTGACGTTAAAAGCGAAGGTGTTCATCTGTCGGGGCAGATTCGATGTGTTCGCCGCAGATCCGTGGATAACGAGCGCATTGAAAAACACCCCATCCCCCGGCGCCATCTCCACAGCGACCGCATCATCACGCTCGCAGTAGTGTCCCTTCAAAAACACGCCAAACGTCTGCTGTCGCCGCTCGTGCTCCTGCAATCCCCATTTGTGGCTGCCGGGGACAAACTGGATACACCCGTTCTCCCGCGTTGTCGGGTCAATTGCGAGTTGGCAGTTCACCATCAGCGGGCGGTTATCGTCTCGGTTCCAGTAGGCGTAATCCTGATGCCACGGAATCGCCGTGCCGTCCTCTGCATCTTTCGGGAGCAGCTTGCTGTGATACAGCGAAATGTCCGGGCCAATCAGTTTTTCGATGATATCCAGCATCGCATCACTGCGCAAAATTCGATTCAGGGCCGGGCTAATCAGTTCGCTGTGCATCAGTTGCTTGATACGTGGTGGGAGGTTCGGATTATCAAATTCTTCCCACGAGAGTCCAATCCCGTCAACCGGGTGTTCTGCCATGCGATTGTGGATGTCCTTAATCTCTTCTCTGATTTGCTGGATGTCCTCAAACGGGACAAGCCCTTTCTTCAGAATGAAACCGTTTTCGTCGTAGAATCGCTTCTTTTCCGGTGTGAGCATAAACGCCTTTCCTCCTTCCATGACGTGGACTTGTAGTGCGAATTTCTAAAGTCTTTAAGTAAGTTCCAAAAAATAAGTTCCATTTTCTCGGAAAGCAGGCTGCCAGCCCGTTTGTAGCGAGTCCAAGAGAAAGTCGAAAGAACTAATTGGAACTTACTTAAGTAATTTTCAAAAAGAAACTATACATTCCTGATTCGTCAATGGTAGCATTGATGCGGGTTTTTCCAATCTTCAATCTTCAATCTTCAATCGAAAATTACTTAAGCGTGAACCTACTATGAAGTTACTTCTTGGTTTAGTAGGGTGATTCCACAACAATGTCCGTCATTGGAAAATGTTTCGTATTCAACGTAATGAGTTTGGCGTGGGCAATCTTTGCCGTTGCCGCGATGAGGGCATCGGCAAGCTGAAGCTGATGACTTTTCAAAAACAACTGACGGTATTTCCCGCCTTGTTCAGCGATGCTTCCATCAATAATCAACTCCTGCATGCTGTCCAGCAAAAGCATCAGCGCTGTTTCTTCACCGGAGCGTAATCCCGCGTAGAGTTCCGCTTTAGTTATGACGGAATAACAGAGTTGGTCACCTGCAGATCGGCGCTGTCGAAGATA
>JAPUIP010000427.1 GCA_027296925.1 Candidatus Poribacteria bacterium
ATAGACTTGGGATATTGCGACGCTCAAGAATGACGAGGCGACGTAAGGGCGATCGCTCACGTACTGGTGCAGTGTGTGTCTATCACCCCGTCCCCTTCCTCTACCACGGGCCAAACCAATCGGATCGATGTCCAGAAGCAACACGGCAGTACAACGTTGGGGTTGAGCTTCTGGGAAAAACACGTGAGCCTTTCCGAAGGATACGGGGAAGGTTTGATAACGCGCCGGATGTTTGTGGAGCAAGTACCCAAGGTCTGTCGCTGGATTGTGAGTGGTTGTAATCGTCAATAACATATGATTTCACCAAACCTGTTGGGCGGGCGCTGTTGATTATGCAGCAAATTCTCAGTAAACAAGAGTAATCATGCCGTTGAGGCAAATTATAGCACAATCCCACGAATAAAACCGGATTTTTGTGTGGACGCCAATTTATACACATAATTGCTCTGATTCCTACGCCTGCCCCATGAGCAACAGCTGAGTGAAGCGACTCTTGGTGCGCTTGACACACGATTTTGGCATACGAGCGCAGCGACAGTGAGGATAGAAGGAGATGTATGGTTGTGTCTGTTGCCACAGCTTCGCATTGATGACGTGTACGTGGTCACTTCTGTGCGTCAAAAATCGCTGACCGTCGAAATCACCATCCGCAACGAGACGGATGCAGGATGGAGCGGCACGCTTTCTCTGACGGTCACGCGGAATGGGCAGATTAAGCTTCAGTTACTGTCACAGGAAGTGTTGGTTGAAGCGAACACGTCTCAGACCGTTCGTTTGACGACATCATGGGAGAATCCCACGCTCTGGGGCGGCCGCCCTATGGCCAACCTGTCCTCTACTTTCTTCAAGCTTCGTTAACCACCAACGGACAACAAGCACCTGTGCATACCCATGTGACGCGATTCGGATTTCGGGAAGTGTGGGTGATGGACAATCGGTTGTTGCTCAATGGTGAGCTATGCAGACCGCGAGTTTGCTTCTCCGAAACTTTCTCAATGGCTCATCGAGACCTATCGAGTTGGCAGCACCTTGCGGCTCAAGCGAAGTGAATATATCTTAGACGCAGCTAACTAAAGCCTAGCAGAAGTTGACGGATTCACATCCTGTCGAAAGCTTAGTGAACATCAAATCGAATGACGGGCATCGACGCCCCAATTTGGGTCATCAATGCCCCGCCTCATGAAACCAGGTGTGGCTTGGTTTTTGGCCGATTTGTTCGATTTTTACGGGGCATTGATGACCCATTTGCAACATACACCTGATCGGGTAGTAAGATTGAAAATCATACGCAAACTCAGCGGACATCGGGCATCCCGCCAATCGGAATGGAATGAAAGCATGTTGGTACGAAACTTGCCTATAACGATTACCACAAAGTGGTATCGAGTCTGGAGTTCGTCAAATTCAGAAACGTGCATCTGGGCGCATAACACTATAGATGCGCCCACCTTCACTTTATCTCGACTCGCTATGAGTTCGACATCTGAACCACTGGCGGGATTACGGTAACGCATCGAAGAAAAGAGGCTGCCATGGCAAATTCGACGATTCCTCCCACTTCTACTGGCCTGACCCGACACCAGCAGAGCCTTGATGTTTTAGTTGCCAGCGAAGCGCAATACCACCCGCTCTTTACTGAATCGATGGATGCCGTCTACATCTGTACGCTCGACGGTAACTTCGTTAGCGTCAACCCGGCGTTGCTCCAACTCTTCGGTTACCAGCGCAACGAGGTGCTAGCGTTTGATGTCTCAGCACTCTACGCCGATCCTGAAAATCGGCATCGATTTCAAACCGAAATTGCCAAGACAGGAACGGTCCGCAACTCGCCCGTTCGGCTCCGAAAGAAGGATGGTACGGTTATCGATGGTTTGCTCACTTCGACAGTCCGACGCAACGCTAATGGAGAAATTATCGGTTATCTAGGTATCATCCGTGATATGACCCAACAGCGGCGCTTGGAGTGGCAGATCTTGGAGGTCAGTGAATATGAGCAACGCCGAATCGGTGGCGACCTGCACGACGGTCTGGGACAAGATCTCAACGGCATTGTGATGTTTGCCCATGGATTAGCTGAGAAACTTCAAGAGCGGGGACTTGGTGAAGAAGCCAAAGTCGCAGCGCAGATTCTCCAATACGCTAAAGACGCCGCTGACCTCGCCCACGGAATTGCTGTGGGATTGATTCCAATGCAGTTAGAGCAGGAGGGTTTGGTTGCCGTACTGGGCGATTTGGCGTCGAAGGTGCAGCTTCAGTCTGGCATCTCTTGTCGCCTCGAAGTCGTAGGCGATGAAAATGTGTTACTTTGGGTTAACACCCCAACGCTTGCAATCCATCTCTATCGCATCGCTCAAGAAGCGGTCACCAACGCTAAACGCCATAGCCAAGCCGAAGAAATTGTGATTGAACTCCGCGCCACCGACGAAACGTTGACACTGACAATCAGAGATGATGGTATGGGTATCGATATGCCGATCTCAACGCATTCCCGCATGGGCATCTACCTGATGCAATATCGCGCCAATATTATCGGCGGCGAACTTGAAATTCAGTGCGGTGATGATGGTGGGACGGTTGTCAAATGTTCAATCGCCCACCGAGGCGACTCAACGGAGGGATTATGATAAGTCAAAGCGGTAAAACTCAGATTTTTCTCGTTGACGACCATCCGATAATATGTCAAGGGCTACAGTACATCATCGAACAAGAAGCAGATTTGCGGGTCTGTGGATTCGCACATGATTTCGCTTCGGCCCTGAAGCAGTTCGACGCGACGGAAGTGAATTTGGCAATTGTTGATATTTCGCTTCCAGGACGTGATGGAATTGAGTTAATCCGCGAACTACTCAACCGGAGTGCGGACTTACCGATTCTGGTGGTCTCCTATTACCCCGAATCCGATTGCGCCCCGCATACGATTCGAGCCGGAGCCAGAGGTTATCTCTGCAAGCGGGAAGCAGCGCAGCAGGTGGTCTCGGCCATTCGCACGATTCTTCGTGGTCGTACTTACCTCAGCGAAATGGTCAAAGACCAACTCTTTGAGCAGGCGATTGGGGGAAATGTAAACACGGAGCGGAAGGTTTCTCGTCTGACGCCCCGTGAATTTCAGGTGTTTCGGCTCATTGGCGCCGGGAAGAGTACCCGCACAATTGCCGATCAACTGAATCTAAGCCCCAAGACCGTGGAAATGCACCGGATACACATTAAGCGAAAACTCGATGTTAGTAACGTCCAGGAATTGACCTGCTACGCCGCGCAGTGGATTGAGCGTACCGGATGAAAATCTCGCGCTTTCAGCGGGGAGGATCACTTCGCTGAAGAACGCACACGACGGGTATTTGCACAGACATCTGGGAAACCCTGTGTCGAATATAGGGAAATTCCTGTATGCAGATCGGGAATTTTCCTACAAAAAGATTAGGAAATTCCCGATCGCCAGCACGGAGATTTTGAGGTAAAATTTTATCCTATTCATTTATGGTAATTGTAAGGTAAAATCGGCTCTTCCGTAATTTATGTGAAATTGGTTGTGAATTTGCAAGTAAAAGCGCATAAAACGGAGGTCTACGCTTACAATCCGGATCTTGCTCTAACTTCTACAAAACAATTGCCTCGACGATTATGGGAAATGACGGAACAGAGTTCATGAGTTCCAAAATGTTGCAACTTGGGGCTTACATAGCCATTACGTTATTCATCGGCAAAGTTTCACTAATCCATGCAGACTCTGGTCTTCCTCCCTTTGCACGGGATATTCTCGAAAGAGAAGGAATTTCGATAAAAGAACTTAAAAATAATCGCAACCTTCGTAAAGAATGGTTAAGGAAACTTCGGGCTAGGCGAGGCCAAGAAACATCAGAGAAGCAGTTTCAAGCATTGCAGGGCGGCGATTTTTACGGAGTGATCATTACCAATAATCTGTTCCATCCCCTCGGATATAGAGGGCCGAAGCCTCTCGGCTCCCCGTTTAAACTAATTGGCACGATTGTTTATAACGAAGTAAGTAGGAGTAAAGCATTAATCCAAAACAATAAGAATCACCAGCTTT
>JAPUIP010000428.1 GCA_027296925.1 Candidatus Poribacteria bacterium
CAGAACTTGGCTCAACCCATTCCGTTCCGATTGTATCGCCGCTTGATGCGCAATCACGTCGTAGTAGGCGCACAGAGCGTCGCTCATCGTTTCAAAGCGCCGGCTATCGGTCCGCGGGAATTGATGCAGCTTTAATGCGGATACAGCGACAATTTTATCCGATTCACTCAACTGAGAATGGTCGTTAGCTTCGGGCGGACGGTGCGGAACCGAACCGGCGCTTTCGATGAGCACCTGTGGCTGGCTGCGAGCCGGCGGGAAGTGTGCTACAACCTGTTGATACGCCTCCCACAGTCGATTGGGCGTGGGACTATCGCCGGCGCGGACGATAATCTCTTTGGCGAGCATCGGACTTAAACCATCAATCCGGTTAAACAGGAATCGCCAGCCGATCTCCGCTCGGCCTTCAACAAGCGAAACGAAAGTCACGGCATCCAGCGTTAGCGGATGTAATTTATCCTGTTGCGGTGGAGGCGTGTAAGTCACGCCGGGCAACACCTCACGATACCGACTCATGGTCTCGTCGATGTGCTTGATGCTTTCGAGGATTCTGCCGGTATCCTCGTCGATTAGGATGAGATTGCTGTGCTTGCCCATAAATTCTGCAATCATCGATTTCGGCGAGATTTCGAGGAGCTCTGATTTCGGCTCGACCGTGAGTTTCAACACGCGATCCCAGCCGACTTGCTCAACTGACACAATCTTGCCGCGCATGATGTGCTTCATCAAGAAATCCGCGAAATGCGATCTCGCCTGTCCTTTGGGCGGACGTTTAATGAGGTGTGTTCTGGCGTGGACAGAGTGCGCTGAAATAAGCAGGTTGAAGGTTTCAGCACCGCGAGTGATTTTCAGAAAGATGCTGTGGGGCTCGATCTGTTCGATGTGTCGAATTGTCCCGCCGAGAATCGTGTCATGGAGTTCATGAGTTACAAGATGCAAAGCCAAGCTATCAAAGGACATGGGGAAAACCTCTATGGAAAAGATGCATACGTCATGCGTAAATACCACACGCTTACTGCTGCGCCGAATAGTATACCTATCACCCGTGACTGAAATCAAGACGCTTGTTCTGATTCGGTTGATTTGACTGACGAAGATGGAGAATTTCGCCCTTGCGCCCGGCTTCGATTCGTGCTAAACTAGGCGGGAATAGATTCTCAAGGGGAAAATATGGACACGGAACAATTAGAAAAAAAGCTGAAAAGGCTGGCGGCAGAGCACGCTGCCGACGAAGTAGAAAACGAAATGATTGTCGGGCTCGGTACAGGTTCGACCACTTACTATGCGCTGCTAAAGCTCGGGGAGAGGGTACGCGGTGGGCTTGATATTATCGGCATCCCGACTTCACAGCAGACGGCAAAAATCGCAACGGCGCAGGGAATATCGCTCTCAACGTTAAGGGAACACCTTGAAGTGGATGTGACGATTGATGGCGCGGATGAAGTCAATCCAGACCTTGACCTGATCAAGGGGGCAGGTGGGGCATTGGTCCGGGAGAAGATTATCGCTTATGCCTCCAAACGGCTGATCATTATTGTGGATGAGAGCAAGTTGGTCGAGGATTTAGGTTCAAATTTCTCGTTGCCGGTGGAGATCGTCCCGTTCGGTTGGCAGGCAACCCAACTCGCGCTCGATCGGATCTGCCGGAGATCAGAGTTACGCTATGTTGACAAGGCACCGTTTATCAGCGATAACGGGAATTATATTCTGGACTGTAATTTTGATGGCATTCCCGATCCGGCACAGACAGAGAGAATTATCAATAACCTCCCCGGCGTTGTCGAGAATGGGCTTTTTGTCAATCGCGCAGATAAGGTCATTATCGGTACCGCTTCAGGCACCCGGATTCAGGAGAGGCGAGGGGCGGCGTGATTGACTTGCAGAAACCCCTTCCATCAAGATTTTAGGGGCGAAGCGGAGGGGAGAGTTAGTGGGGCGGTAGTCCAGTCTTTAGCCCTTTGCATCACCGTTCAATTATGAGGCGGTCAATCCGCAGCGGCTAGCGGAATGCTCCTCACATATTGCTCAATGCCTTCAGCAATCGCCGCGGCAAGCTGCCGTTGGTATGCTTCCGCGACCAGTTTTTTCCCTTCGACGGGATTCGACAGAAAGCCAACCTCGATCAGCACCGCCGGCACCTGCGTACCGATTAAGACGACAAAGGGGGCGTGCTTCACACCACGGTCTCGCGTCTGCGTCGAAAGGATGAGCTCATCTTGAATGAACTGCGCAAGACGGCGGCTCTCTGTACTTTTGCTCTCCTTGAGAATTTTTCCCACCAGCGCATCAAGCGCCTTGATGCTATACTTTGACCCCACATTTTCCCGCATGGCAGTAACCCGGGCAGATTCGTCGGATGCAAGTGCAAGGTAGTAGGTTTCGCTGCCAGCGGCATCAGCGTTCTCGCTCGCGTTAACATGGATGCTGATAAATAGGTCCGCGTCGTGTTGGGTTGCAAACTGCGTGCGATCTTGGAGTAGGATATAAACATCGGTTTGGCGTGTCAGCCGAGCCTGATACCCGTTCTCAACGAGGAGGTCGCGCACCATCTTCGACAGACTCAGCACAATCCTTTTTTCCTGCCCCGCTCGACTGACGGCGCCGGGGTCTTTGCCACCATGTCCCGGATCGATGACAATCGTTCTGACGTCAAGTCCCAGTTGTTGAACCAGTGATGGATCGACAACCGGTTTGGCTGCTTCCGGCGGTTCGGGTAACGCTTCGACAACTTCCGGCACAGTTGTGGATGACGCTGACTGAACGATCTGAGGGGTTTCTGCCTGCCCCTCTTCAGCCGGCAACTCTGCCCTTTTGGAATCTGCCGCCTGCTTGGACTGGACGTAGGCGATACGTTTCTTCGCCTGGGCGACGATTCGCGAGTTTTGGCTTTGCTGAGAGAGGGTTTCGTAGGTCGCAAGGGCTGACGTGAAATGGCGTTGACGTTCGTAACATCCGCCGAGATGCAACTGCGCTTCGCCGGCGATCGGATGGCTGGCATAATGGTTAACAACCGTCTGATAATGCGTTGCCGCCCGATCATAATCTCCCAGGCGGCTATAACAATGTCCAAGCCAGTAGTGGGCTTCCGCCGTGTGGGATGAATTGGGATAATCCTGAAGGAGTTTTTTGAATGCATTAATGGCGTGGTTAATGGGCGGCGGTTCAGTGCTTTCTCCAAGCCAGATCCAGCAGGAAGCAATGGCGTATTGTGCGTCGTCTGCCCACTCTGCCTGTGGGTCTACATCAATGATGTGCTGGAATTCCCCGATCAAGGAAAGCCACGCCTGATCAGTGGCAGGGATTTTCCCGTGAGCCAATTGGTGGTGCCGGGTTGAGGCAGCGTTGTAAAGTGTTGACGACGAACGCATGGACTGCGCACAGGAAAGCAGTAGCGAGGCGATCAACACGAGAGAATATGTGTATACCTTTTTCATAGCTACCTGTTTGGAGGAACATAAAATCGAGTTGCAGCCGGAACACAT
This sequence comes from Candidatus Poribacteria bacterium, assembly GCA_027296925.1. Taxonomy (GTDB): domain Bacteria; phylum Poribacteria; class WGA-4E; order WGA-4E; family PCPOR2b; genus JAPUIP01. The sequence goes on from JAPUIP010000428.1 coordinate 3,483, forward strand.
ATTATGACACATAATCGTTAGGGCGTGTTGACGAATTCGGGGAAATGCGCTCGCAGCCCAAACTCGTCTCTGAGCTCGACTCCCTAACCTGGTCTTTCTCCAAGAACCAAGATAGAATCTTCAATTTCTTACTGTTTTCTATTTTTATTTGTGAATGCTTCGGCTGCTTGTACGGCTTCAGGCGTTCCAATTCTTGCTAATGCCCAAGATGCCGAATCACGAACAGCCATGTTAACGTCCTGGAGCCGTCCGATTAACGCAGGGACTGCCTCCTTAGCAGGTTCACCGATCGAACCCAATGAAATCGCGATACGAGCACGAACCTGCCAATCAAAATGACCCAATGCCTCTATC
>JAPUIP010000429.1 GCA_027296925.1 Candidatus Poribacteria bacterium
GATCTGATGGTCGCGATGATGGGAGAGCCGAAAGGGGTGAAATCGGTTTTGGGGCGGCACTATGACAAGCGATCCGAGGTCGATAACGCGGTTGTCGTCCATGAGTTTGAGAACGGGCTCGGCACAATCGACACCGCCGGCATGCACATTGAGAGCGGCAAAACCCGCCGCATTGAGGTGTACGGCACGAAAGGCACCGCCATCCATACGCCAATCGGCTCAAACAACCTGAGCCTGAGTCTGGAAACTGCGAGTGACGGTTACGACGCCGGCTGGCAGGACTTGACAATCGATACGTCACCGGAATTTCCGTCATTGCTGCGAGAGCTTGCGGCTTGCATCCGAGGGGCGAAGCAACCGGATTATACGTTGGCGCACGACATGGCTGTCCAGCGGACGCTGTTCGCCGGTTGCGGCATAACGAACGGTAAAGCGCTCCGGTAGATGCGGGGGGGGGTATTATCATCTTCCTAAGCCGTTATCCCGCTCTTCAAATCGGGCGATGACCGGACTGGCGTCCGAAAACGCTCGATTCTTCTGATTGCTGCTAACAACGCTTCCTTGACGTGGCCGCTCTTTTGGATAATCGACCGAATTTGACCGTTGAGTCGTTCTCGCTCGTCGTCATTGAGATCCATGGCGGTACAAATAATAATTGGAATTTCGCGGGTGTGTGGCTCGCCGGCTAACCGTTTGATGACTTGGAACCCGTCCACGTTCGGCATCATCAAGTCAAGGATGATTAGATCTGGCACGTGAGAAAGCGCGAGATCAATCGCTGCTTGTCCGCTGGTCGCCTTCAGCACTTCATACCCCTCATTTGCCAGCACCGTGGATAATAAACGAATCGTTCGTGGATCATCATCAACAACGAGGATACAAGGCGCCCCGTCCTGCCTGAGAATGCTCAGAGACCCGAGTGAAGCCAGCAGCGTTTCCCTATCGATTGGTTTGACCAGATGGGCAACCGCTCCGAGCCCAAATGCCAGTTGACGCTCTTCCGTGACCGAAACGATAATGACCGGAATCGATTGGAGATTTGAACTCGTTTTGAGGGCTTTGAGAACCTGCCAACCATCTTTCTTAGGCAGCATGATATCGAGCGTCATGGCGAACGGCTGCACCGCCGCAGCTTTCGCAATCGCTTCCTCTCCATCTCTGGCGTATGCCACGTGGTAGCCGGCTTCTGTGAGATAGGCGCCCAAAAGCCGAGCGGCGTGTTCGTCATCTTCAGCCACTAAGATCGTACGGCTGTTACTGGAAGACGGAGGGGCAATGTGCGTTGTGCCCGTAGGCTCTGATGTGGTCATTTGAGTTGAAGCGCTGTTCTGAAAGTCCGCCGGTTGATGTAACGGAATCGTGAACAGAAAGGTACTCCCTTTTCCATATTCGCTCTCGACCCAAATCCTTCCGCCATGCAATTCAACCAATTGTCGAGTCAAGGCAAGTCCCAGACCGGTGCCCTCATGCTGGCGAGACTTCGAGGCGTCAATCTGCGTAAAGGATTGAAATAACTTTGCCTGATCGTCCGGGTGAATTCCCACGCCTGTATCGGTTACACGAACCAGCAGTTCATTTTGGGAACCCTCGAACTGTGTGGTCACGTGTCCACCATCATCAGTGAACTTCACTGCGTTGGAAAGTAAATTGTAGAGAATCTGCTTGAATCTGACCTTATCCGCTTCTATGGAAACGTCCTGATCAAATTCGAGAGCGAGCTCGATCTGTTTCCTATTGGCGAGGGCGATGATAATTGTATTGACCTCTGCGATCGCTTGCTCAACGGAGAAGGCCTCAAGCAGTAACTCCATTTTGCCGGCTTCGATTTTTGCCAGATCCAGGATATGGTTAATCATCTCAAGAAGATGGTATCCGCTGGTGTGGATATCGTGGATGAGTTCCTTCTGTTCGTCGTTGATGCCTCCCAGGATCTGATCTCGTAAAATCTCCGCAAATCCGATAATCGCGTTTAACGGAGTCCGGAGTTCGTGACTCATATTGGCGAGAAACTCGCTCTTCGCACGGTTGGCGTACTCAGCGGCTTCCATCGCTTGCTGCAATTCCACCCGCGCATGCACCCGATCGGTGATGTCCATCGCCATGCTAATGACGAGCCGCCTGCCATCCGGAAGTTTGCCCAATGGCGCGGAACTGAAATCCCATGTTCGGGTTTCGCCGCTGCGTGTGACGATTCGGTATTCGCCCTCTTTCACCCTTTCATTCAGATTGTACAATCGATCTATGTCCGCCTTCACCAAGTCCTTTCTCTGGCCATAGGCGCGTTCTGCCCAATCCGAAATCGTGGGAATATCTTCATGCGTGTAGCCGGTCAACTCCGTCCAGGCACGGCTGATTTGTAACACCTCGCCATCTTCCGCGTGAATCATGATTGGGAAAGGGGCATCAAGAACAGCGCGACGGAAGCGCTCTTGGCTTGCCCGCAACGCCTGCTCCGCCTGCTTCTGTTTGCTCACATCTCGCCAGGTCGAACGGCTGGCGACGATTTTTCCGGCGTCGTCATATATTGCTGTTGCCTGCAGCAGAACGTCAATTGTGCTGCCATCTGCCCGGCGAAGGGTGCGTTCCTGCCTGGCAATTGTGCCGGTTTTGACAAAGTCGGCGGACGTCTTCTGAGCGGCCTCTCTTGATGCCATATCATACAGATTCATAAAGGGGCTTCCGATAATCTCTTCTTTGCTGTAACCGATGACGTCCGCAAGGGTCTGGTTGCAGTCTGAAATCTCGCCAGTGACCAGATTAACCACCGCCATCATATCCGGTGCGTTGTCGTACAGGTCACGGTAGCGGGCCTCGGCTCTTGACAGCTCAGCCGTGCGTTCTGCGACACGTTGTTCGAGCATTTCGTTAAGCGCGAGGAGCTCCTCCTCGGCCCGCACCCGTTCGGCAATTTCGTTTTCCAGTTGTCTCTGGTTATCCGATTGTGCTTCCGTCGCACAACGCAATTTAGCAGAAATGCTCATGATTTCTCCCCTTTCAGAAGCTCAACATGATATAATCTGGATCGTTTTTACTGCCCTTCCGGCCGGTCCTTGATTGTGAACCGCCACATCATGGCTTGTTGCTGGAGGCTTTGGAAAAATTCTGAGGCAACCTCACCTACCAGATCCGTGACTTCTACCTCGCGGTCGCCGGCAAGCGGAGCAGCCAAGCTCGCAAGCCAGTGATGGTAGATCGAACTGAACGGACAAATAGATCGCTCATAGTCCGGTTGCTGTCCGTCAATACCGCCGTCGGGAATTGCTTCGACCGTTGCTTCGACCTGATCCATCAGGTTCAGTGCATTGAGAATGGCTTGTCGCTGTTGCGGCTCAAAAATACTCAGAAAATCGACATTCGTTGGATCTTCCTTGGCGTTGACTGCGTCGAGTCCTTCTTGCCCCAGCGGTTTCAATACCAGGCTGTAGACTTCAACCTCAGGGGTATCGGGGACGTCCCCGTCTTCAATTGTATAGACATCTCCGCCGTCGATGACGCAGCGTGAGACAGCCGCAAGCATGTAAAGGTAAGAGAGGTTCAGATGGATAATCGTCTCCAGTTCCTTATCTTCCTCTTGAAATGCGTTTGCTGGGGCGGCTGCGGCGAGGGAAAATCCTCCTGCTTCTAAGGCATCATTCAAAGCACTAACCGCCGACTCAATCGCAGCAAGGTCTTCTAAAGAGCCCAGGTCCAATGGGTCGGCAAACTGTGCGGTGTCTCCCAACACCTGAACGCTTTCAAATGATATGAGGACGCCGATGCCGTCCATTGCAGATTCTGCTTCATCCAAAAGCGTTTGAACTTCGTCATCAGTTGACGGTCCATCTCCGTTATCATCTCCCCCGCAACTGATCAGCAAACTGGTGAGTATCGTCATGAGCGGCAGCCATTTAGATACGAACCACCACTGGCGTGAATTGCGTTCTAATATGATTATTATTTCTCCTTTACGCCAAAATCTTATGAGCCCTGTTCAATTGGATTTATTATTTTACGATTTGTCGCGGCTGGCCGAATAGATTCAATATTATTTCACTCGACTTTGGATTTTGTCAAGATTTTTTCGCGGTGTTGCATAACTGTTATCATGTCTGCTAAGAACCCCTTGAAACTCTCCGCAACCTGTCAACGGTGTCCAGAGCTTGTCCGAAATCGTCATCGAATCGTTCACGGCTATGGCGAGCCCGATGCTGATTTCCTATTCATCGGCGAGGCGCCGGGCGCAAAAGGTGCTGATCTGACAGGCGTTCCCTTTACTCGGGATAGATCCGGAAAGCGGCTGCAACGGCTCCTGATCCAACTCGGTTTATCAAGCGAAACCGATGAAGCGTGCGAATCCCCGCGCTTGATAAACTGTTATGTGACGAACCTGATTCGGTGTAATCCACCAGGAAATCGGAATCCAACAAAAGCCGAGATTGAAAATTGTCAGCCATATCTGGAGGAGGAGATTCAGCGGGTGCGGCCAAAGGTCGTGATTTCGATTGGCAATTTTGCAACACGATGGGTTTTTTGGAGGTATCGCGGTGTCAGGCCGGCGCCAATCACGCGGGTGCATGCGCAGATCTTTGGCGGATTGCCTTTCACCATTGTGCCGATGAAGCACCCGGCGCGGATCTCACATCGCATGCTGGCGGAGATCGAAACGGTGTTGCGAAACCTGAGAGAGAGATCTCAGCACCAGAATTCTCTCAAGATTCGTAGCTTTTCGTCCGATAAATAACAGTATCGCTGCACCCACATCCCGTCCGCCGGACTGTCCCGCACGATGGCAACCATCCGCTTCCATTGTGCCGCCGGACGATAACCGTGCGCCAGGGGCATCACGGGGCACTGCCCATTCACCTGATGTGTGACTTCATCGATGCGTTCACGGAATGTCTTCGGGTGCACGGGGTGATTCTCGTCGGGACCGGGGATGTGGTAGTTGGCAAACGTGGGATGGGCAATGTCATCAGGCAAATTGAACCACGCCTTGATTGCCGTCAGGATGGCGGATTCGCCGAGTTGAGGATTCCACGCTTTCAATATCTGCCCGTACCATCGTGGCATGGCAGACCAATGAAAGGTGTAAAGCTTGGGACGAACGCACTGTACGGTCCCGCTTAGCCGCCCGTAGTCCATACCGCTGGATCGATTAAATGGCGGCGCCCATCCATTCGCGATCAACTCAACATTCGCGTAGCCGGCGTCATTCATCGCCTGGCGTATTTCTGCATATAGACCATAGACGACGTCCGATTTGAAACGCAGCAGGTCGAGCCAGCCGGGATACCTGACCAACAGATCCAGCATCTCCGATGGGTTCCGTGCAATCCGACATGATGCTTCCAATGACGCCCCTGTGAGATTGTGTAGATGGTCCCACAGCGCTTTCGCGTCAGACGCTATCCGGCCGACGTCGTATCCGAGTTCTTCGGCGTGACGCTGGGAATGGGGGCTAAAGCAGCTAAAGTGATCTTCGAGCAGGTAGGTAGTGTACTCCACCCAATCGAGGCAGATGCCGTCGATCTGGGGGTCGTGCCCGATCGTATCCAGCACAGACGCAATCGCGTATGCCCGGACGTTCGGTGCGCTGGGACAGCCCTGCCGTGCCACTCGTCGCCGTGAGTCGGGAATCGAACCGTCCACCCAGCGCATCTGATCTGCGTCAGCTAAGCCGGGCACACTCAGGGGTGAGGCGGACGCATAGGTCTTCCAGCCCCGCTCACGTGCTGCTTCATAAATTTTGTCCGGGAGTTCACGGTCCAACTCCGGCGGCGGTTCCGTGTAACCGGGTTTGTAAGGCGTATCCGCGTAGAGGGATAAGTCCGGCTTGACTGTCGAGAAGCCTTCGAGATACAGCTCCCGTTTTCCCCACACGGGTCGGTCGAAAACCCGCTCGTAGCCATCGATGTCCAAAGGCGGTACGCGATGCCCTTGTCCTTTCGGGGCTTCGCGGTTGAGACCGTGCCCGCAACTGATTGCGGTCGCACCGGTTGCTTCGATTCGGTCCATGACCGCTGCGAGCCCCTCGACCTGAACGTCCAGGGGCGTCATGACTATGCCTAAGAATTTTTTCGTCATATTATCTCCTGTACTGGTGCTAGGAGTGATGATTCACCAGCACTTAAGGAATGGCGATTGAATAACCTCTACGTCTGTCATTCTGGGGAGCCCCGCGACGAAGAATCTCTTTTGAATCCGAGATCCTTCACCCCACGAGATACCCTTCGGTCACTTTCGAGGGGAGCTTGCCGAAGTGATGACAAAGTGATCTGGTATGCATGCCTTAACTCCGACGTTGCGAGCGAAACATTCACAGGTCAGCGGATATGTACGCTACTGCGCCTTTTCCGCGATCAGGGTCAGTTCCTTTCGCCCGTCAAGCCCCGCAACAACTGGATACGTTTTGTCCGCCGGTTGACCACCACGTGGTGTGTAGCGAACATGCGGGGAGAAATAAGCGTAAAGCGCGGTGTTTCTTGAATTTGGCGTTTGATTGGGTCCCGATCCATGAGCCAGGAGGCTGTGAAAGAATAGCGCACTGCCGGCAGATAAGGGGACATCGGTCTGCCCGGATAGGTCCAGATCGTCACGGTCTGTCAAGGATTCATCCTGATCACGAGCGATACGGCCCCAGTTTTGCAACCCCCACTTGTGGCTTTTGGGCAAAATCTTAAAGCAACCGTTTTCGGGGGTCGCGTCGTTCAGGGCGATGCTCACCGTCACCAGCGTCGGTGGGTCAATCGGCCAATAGGCGGAATCCTGATGGATACCGTGCGCCGAACCGTAAAATGCGGGTTTGAACATCAAGGTGCTTCTGAACAGCAGTAGATCTGTACCAATCAAGTTTTGCACGACCGTGATGAGCTTCGGGTGCTCCGAAAGCTGACGAAAAACTTCTGAGTATTGACGGGTGTTTTCGGCCTTTCTCAGTACGGGCAAGTCCGCACCTTGAATCGCATCTTTGGCATAAGGCTCGCGCTGAAAGTGGCCCCTTTCGCCTTTCGCTTCGAGCTCCGCCGCCAGTTTGTGTAGACGCTGGATTTCCGTCTGACACGCTGTGATCTCTTCTGGTGATAGTAAGTCTGCTACAATCAGGTAACCCTGTTTTTCAAAGAAAGCTTTCTGTTCTTGTGGATTCATTTTCGATCTCCTTCGGAAAGATTCACTCTACTGATTTGGATATATGACTGCATAGATCGGCGCCGCTGATTTTACCCTGATGTGGTGGACATGTCAACGCTTTTTCCGGTCAGAAGCCTGGGAAAACTCTTGTTTGAAAACACTTGAGTTTGCTCAACCGTTGTGCTATAATTGCCACCAGTAATCAGTGAGTCACTAGAATGAGGAAAATATGATAACGGAACGGAAAAATGATGCCATTGCGGGAAAGGTGCTCATCGTCGATGATGACCCTCAGGTGGCTGAAGTTTTATTGGAGTTTCTCACAGAAGAGGGACATGACACTACAATTTCACTCACGGGCGCGGAAGCAAAGGCACAGATTCAATCCGAAACTTATGATGTGATTTTAACGGATCTCCGCTTGCCGGACCTCGATAAACAGGAGAGGAGATACGGTGGCTTAAAACTCCTCGAATTCGTGAAGCAGACCGTTCCATCGATTGAGGTTATCATCATATCGGGGCATGGAACACTTCATTCAATTAAAGAAGCGATACGGGCAGGCGCCTATGATTTTATCGTCAAACCGCCGGGCTGGGATGAAGTTATTCAGACTGTTGAAAGCGCCCTTGTGAAACGCCGGTTAAAGCTTCGGCGCAATCAGCTTGCGCGTGAAGTCGCCCAGAACCACGAAAGCGAAATGCGCAAGCTCCTGCAACTCTATGATCAGCTTGACCGTGAAATGAAGAACGCTCGGGCCGCACATCAAGAGTTGTTCGATCTGGCAACACGCGATGGGTTGACCGGCCTCTATAATTATCGTTATTTTCATACGCAACTCGAGGCGCTGATGCCCAGCAAGCCGACGACAGGCCCCCATCGCAGACATCAACATCCGGAGACATTTTCGCTGGTCATGGTTGATATAGATCACTTCAAAGCCTATAATGATAAGCATGGACACCTCAAGGGCAACGAGATTTTGCGGGAGATTGCGCAGATACTGGCTTCCAATATACGGGAGACTGACATCGCGGCACGTTACGGGGGAGAAGAATTTGTCATTATCTTGCGCGAAACAGACAAGGAAAGAGCGGTGGCGTTTGCAGAACGGTGTGTGGGTTTAGTTTGTGGATACTCGTTTGATGCAACCAATCCCAACAATAAGCTCACCATTAGCGCCGGTGTTGCAACCGCGTCCCAAGACGCAACGGCGCCAGACGATCTGATTGCACAAGCAGATAAGGCGTTGTATGCTGCGAAAGAAGCCGGGCGTAACCAGGTTCAGGTTGCTGGTGAGTAAAAAATTCGCTTGACAAACGGAGCTTATTTAATGTAAACTGTGGAGGCTTTTATTGGGCCGGGATGTTGGAATTTGGTAGACAAGCTAGATTCAGGATCTAGTGGGCACTCTTGCCCGTAGGGGTTCAAATCCCCTTCCCGGCATTCGTAGTGAATAGCGACGCTGAGTGTACTGCGTCGCTATTTTTGTGCCCGCCTCATGGCTTGTGTTTCCGCAATGTCTCTGGCACCAACCAGAGGAAAATCGCGACGGCGGTGTAACCGATGCCCGATAACGCGACGGCGGAAAACGCCAATCCCCCTACATCTGCAATCCCCCCGACAATCAGAGGTCCCATCGTGTGACCGGAGTCGCCGATTAATCGCCACACGCCGAGGAATTCCCCGGTTCCCTCTCGCGGCGCAAGGTCTGCACCTAGCGTCATCATCGTGCCGGAGCCAAGCCCGTTGCCAAACCCCATCACAATAACGGCGATCAGCAGCGTTGCGTAACTGCCGGTGAATGACACCATGCCCATCCCCGTTGCGAAAATGAAAAAGCACGGAATCGTGGCGTATCTTCTGCCGAATCGATCCATGATAAATCCCGCCACAGGAAACAGGGACATATCGACAAATGAGGAGATACTAAAAATTACCCCAACGGCTTGCACGTCTAGCCCGATGACCTTGCTGGCGTACAGCGGAATAATAATCCGCCTGCCTGCCCGAAGCGTTTGAACGCAAATCTGTCCGGAGCCCGCCGTGAGCAGTGCGCGATAGTGGGTCTTCAGCAAAGCGACGAACCGCTTCAAGTTTAATTGCTGTCGATCAATGCCAGCCGGGCGTTTCGTGTCAACAATGAAGAAAAGGCAGATGAAAAAGTTGAGCCCCATAATCGCGGCGCACAGAAAGAATGGAGAACGCAAACCGTAATATTTTCCGAGGTAACCGCCGATGGTGGGGCCTAAAAAAGTCCCGATTCGACTGATTCCGCCAAACAGTGCAAGCGATCTGCCACGTTCAGGGATTGGCACGATATCCGTCAGATAGGTATATCGAGCGATACTCCACAGTGCACCGCCGATTCCCGCGATCAGTTGGGAAAGGATGAGTTCAAAGAAAGTGTGGGCAAGTCCAACACCGAGTGTGGATAATGCCACCACGGCTGCCCCGATTAACATCGACGACTTGCGCCCGATTCGCTCAAGCAGGATTCCCGCCGGCACATCCGTGATTAATATGCCCGCTCCTTGCATGGCGAGAACCAATCCGATCAGGCTGAGGGAGAGACCGAAAGATTCGGCGTATAGTGGAAGTGTTGGAATGAGGATGCCGCCCCCAAGGGAGAGCAGAAATGCAGGCAGATAGATTGGCAGGATTAGCGACCGCCGAGTAAACGGTTTCTCTTGCAAGTTTGGCATAGTATCGGCTTTTCGCTATCCGTACCTTTCTCGGAGGATTTCTGCGGCGCTCGCTTCGTTTTTCAGCTTCTGATACGCTTCGTCGATTGGAATGTCGGCGGCGCTGCCCGGCGCAAACCCGCAATCTGGATTCAGGGTGATGCGTTCCGGACTGAGGTAGCGAAGCGCATTCTCAACGCGAGCGACAATCTCCTCCGGCGTATCGACATGCTCGCTTCGGCAATCCACGCACCCGAGCCCGACGGTTTTATCTTCAGGGATTTCCTTCAGCACGGCGAGATCACCCGCGACAGGAATCGTGAATTCCATCAGATATTGATCGACCTTGAGCCGCTTCAGATGTGGAAGGATCGGCTCATACCCGCCTTCGCCAACCCAGCCGTCACGTCCTTTGTTGCGCCGACACAGATGGATGGCAATCTGGACCCCGTCAACGCCGTCGATAATCTGATTGAGCAGATCGACACACAGATCCATTTCACGTTCGGGGTGCTCGTATTGGGCTCTAACGGATTCATCGACAAAAAGGCATAGATGCGGGTCATCAAACTGGGCGACGGTTGCGCCCGCATTTCGGACGGCGATGAGCTCGTTTCGTAGGATGCCAACCAGATCATACATGAACGCCTCGCGGGTTGGGTACGCATCGCGCGACTTTTCCGCATCCCACATCCGCTGCCCCAGCAGGTACGGCGAAGGGAGACACACTTTTGTCATCCGATCGGTATTTTGCTTTAGAAATGCCGCTTCTGCCGCGATGGCGCCCGATTGCTTGAGGCGAACTTTATCAACAACGGTTGTCCAATGCCGGCCGTCACGCACGCTCAATTCAAAGCCGCTGGCGATGTCGGTGATGACCCCGATGTATGATCGCCGCCGCCATTCTCCATCGGAGATAATGTCGATGCCGGCGGCCTCCTGCAGCGCAATGATGTATCTCAA
>JAPUIP010000043.1 GCA_027296925.1 Candidatus Poribacteria bacterium
GGAGAAAGCCGCCCGCGGTGGATTGGTGGAGAAGCGGTATCCGTGGGGCGATGCCGACCTAAATGGGACGCTGTGTAACTTCGCGGATAAGAACACCGACTTCAATTTTTCAGACAAGAATGCAGACGACGGCTATCAGTATACCGCCCCCGTTGGCAGCTATTCTCCCAACGGCTATGGCTTGTACGACATGGCGGGCAACGTCTGGGAGTGGTGCATGGACGAATACGATTTGGACTTCTATGCGAACAGCCCCAGAAACAACCCAATCGCGGGCGGGGCAATCTCATTCGTGAATAATAATTTCACAAATGTTAAAGATTTTCGCGTTCTTCGCGGCGGTTCGTGGCTCAACAATCCGAACTGCCTCCGCGTGGCGTACCGCAACGGCGGCAGCCTCCCGTCGAGCACGGTCGACTACTTCGGTTTTCGTTGCGCAGGTTCTGTTACGCCTTAATCCGAACCGAACGGTTTGGGATTAAACAAAACCAAGTCGGGCTTATTGTCGGAGCGGACGCTCGTACAAAGTAACCGAGGTATTATCTGTCTATCGTCATTTTGACCATTACAGAAGCTCATTATCATACAAGGGAGAAGATCTATGAAAAAAGCAGATTTGATCGAGGAGAAGGAACCGGACTACACCTCGCGTGTTCCCAGATACACCTTCGCTGATACACTGGAAGCGCAGGAAGCGCAACTAAAAACGAACCCACTGATGCAGCGGCTTATCGAGTCACGGAAAGAGATGGCCGGCCATCCGCACAGACCGATCTATCATTACGTCAACCCGGAACATACGCTCAACGATCCGAACGGCCTCTGTTTCTGGCAGGACCGCTGGCATCTCTTCTATCAGGCGTATCCGCCGGAGGACCCCCGCCAACATTGGGGGCACGCCATTAGTGACGATCTGATCCACTGGCGAGACCTGCCCTACGCGATTTATCCGAATCCAGAAAGGTGTTGCTTCTCCGGTGCAACGCTCGTCGAAGAAGACCGGGTGATTGCGATATATCACGGAACCCAGGTCGGTAATATGGTCGCCGTGTCGAGCGATCCGCTGCTGTTGAACTGGGAGAAGGTGACGGGTAAAGCTGTCATTCCCATGAACAGCCCCGATGGGTCGCCGCTACCATACCGGGTATTCGATCCGTGCATCTGGAAGAAAGACGGCATGTACTACTCGCTTTCGGGGGGTACGCTGCCGGACGGGCCTGGCGGGACCCGACTTCGTGCCAACTTCCTGCTCCGCTCGAAAGATTTAGCGAATTGGAAGTATCTGCACCCGTTCGTCGAGGATGATCGATTCACACTGGTGGGAGATGACGGCGCGTGTCCGTATTTCTGGCCAATCGGAGACCGACACATCCTCCTGTTCTTCAGCCACATGAGTGGTGGACAGTATCTGTTGGGGGACTACGCCAAAGAACGCGATAAGTTTGTTACCACCGCGCACGGGCTCTTCAATTTCGGAGCGGCAGCGCCTGCCGGTGTCCACGCCCCCTCCGCAACGCCTGACGGCAAGGGCGGAATCATCGTCATCTTTAACATGAACCCAGGGAAGCCGACCGAAGGCTGGAATCAGATCATGACGTTGCCGCGCCGCCTGACGTTGATTGGGAAAGACGAACTGAGCGTCGAACCCACTGGAGACATCGAATCGCTGCGGCAGAATCATCAACACATCGATACGATGACACTCCCGGCGAATCAAGAGGTGGTGCTCCAGCGTGTCGAAGGCAACGCGATGGAGCTCGTCGCCGAAATCGATCCGAAGAACGCGCCAATGGTCGAACTGAACGTCTTGCGTTCACCGAAAAAGGAAGAGTTCACCCGCATTGCGTTCTTCAAAAACCGAGGTTACAGAAACCCGGATAACGGACGTGACCGCCCGGACAGCTTGATTACGATTGATTCATCCTATGCGTCGATCCTCCCGGATGTGCTGTCGCGAGCCCCCGAGACCGCTCCGGTTTTCATCGGTCCGGAGGAGCCGCTCAAGCTGCGTGTGTTCATTGACAAGAGCGTCGTGGAAGTGTTCGTCAATGGAAAACAGTGCGTTGCCATGCGCGTCTATCCAGGCCGCGACGATAGTCTTGGCGTATCGTTACGCGCTCAAGGTCAAGATAGCGAGCTCAAATCGCTCGATGCGTGGCAGATGCAAAATATCTATGAAGACTGAAAACGCCGAAGTAAGTGTCTAGACAGAAATTCTTGCATATTCTGTCGTTTCGTTCTTGCCCCCCTCTGTATCGTCCACCAGCAAGCTCTTCGCTATTCGCGAGAGCCTGTGCCGAGCTTCGAGGTGGACACGGAGGTAAGGCGAACACGTGAGCCGCATGACCTCCCCCCAAATTTGGGGGGAGACCAAGAGGGGGGCAAAGCAGACTCCAAAAAAATACATTTATGTCCAGGTACATATGATGAACCCTCCGAGTGGCTTGTTACCGGTCGGACGCACGCTGTGCAATTGCCTTGATCGAGATCACGTTCCTCGAAAAACTGCTGGTCTGTCAAAGGTGTGCAGCTACAGACCTATCTGTCAGTTCAAATTTGACAGACCACTAGCATTCGTCCATTCCCGCTTCTTGCAACCTCCCAAGCAGATACGGAACACCGAAAAAAAGCAAGCTAACCGTCGTCGGGCTCAACTCCACCGCGCCTCGACGTCTGAGGTCGTCGCTCCAGTCCTGGTCTTCAATCAGCCGCTGCAGCACGGCCTGCCCGATTTCCAAATACTCGCGCTTACCCGTCAACTGATAAGCGTAGGCCAGGTGCCGGCAGAGCACGCCGCCGTAACGCTGCTGGAGCGCGGTTTCTGCATTCAGGGGGGCCGGGTAGCCACAGAACCAGTCGACAGCCCGGCAATAGACGGCTGCCACATCCTCCCGACCGGTCATCCGGTGCAACAACTCCAAACCGATCATCAGGTAGTGCGTCTGATACCCTTTCTGCTCTTCCGGCGGTAGAATCCGGACCGGGGGCTCAGATCCGCCTTTCCATTTCCGGAACTCCGCGTCAGTAAAAGGAGGCGTCGTTCCCATTTCGACTGCCAGTGTTGTGCCTTCCGTCGCCATTCCGTATGGCGCCTGGTTCGGCAACCGATCCGGTGTGGACACCTGAAACCGCTTGTGCCAACTGCCGTCCTCGTTCTGCCCCCGGACAATTACAGCATAGAGCGCCTCGGCACGTTCCCTAAACTTTGGATCGCCAGTCACTTCATACACATAGAGCAGCCCCCGAAGCGCATTCGCAATACTTCGCAGACTGAAGCTGTGGGCTGGGTCCTCTGTCCACCGGTAGCGCAGGAAGAACTCACCCGCTTCGCGAAGGACTTCATAGGTTCGCGCATCGCCCGTCAGGTAATAGTAATCCACCCAGTTATCCACAAACGTGTGTGACGCGCAAGGCTCATCGCCGAAATGGTCGACGCTGTGTCGGAAACAGCCGCCAACCATGTAGGGGCGGAACGGATGGAAATGGCACGTATCCACATCGACGGAGTGTCGCGTCATCGCCTCGCCCAGTTGAAAGTAACGCGAATCCCCCGTGCGCAGATACTGTATCCAGACACCGTGGCGCGCATCCCATTCGCTATTGCACCAGCCCCACCGACCGTAGAACCGCCAGTCGTTCGCCTCATGCTCCCAGGCAGCCAGGACGTCTCCCCAGTCGAAAAAACCGTACCAGCGCCCCAGTTGGATGTTCCGCGTCAGCCAGTCCAGAAACCCTGTCATCATCCGCTCCGATTTCGGAAACCGGTCGGCATCGGCGGGGGCAAACCCTCCGCTCACCTCGCAATGTGCGGCCCACGCCGGATCGATGCTCACATGCGGCGGCGCCAGCAATCCCCGTAGCCGGTCGGGTATACTTACGCTTTCTGACGTTTTGTAAAAGCAGATGAAGAACTCACTCGTTTTCGCCGTGCCGGTCCCATCTGCATAGACCCCTTCTCCTTCGCCCCAGGATACCGCCTCCGCGTAGCGCTTGAAATTGAGTCTGCCGCCGTCCGGATCTTTCCACAGGAAGACATCGAGCCCGTTTCCGGTTCCAGTCGTTCGCAACGCCTTTGGATATTCTTCGGGCATGTAGCGTAGCCCAACCCCCATCCCGAACTGATCACCCGCGATTGTCATCCAGCCTTCCGTCCGTTCTCCCTCGGCGAGCAGACGGGACTGTCCGGGGCTTTGCCGTTGAAGACGGAAGTGATTGTCCGACCGTTGCGCCAACAAAATCGCCTCGTCTGCTTCGAGCGTTCCCTGGGTCGGTCTGACCGACGCCACTCCAAAGCGCAAAGGCTGGGGCAGGTCGATGGGGACGTGTACGCCGATCTCCTCCACCTCCGTTTCTCTTGGGTTACACGCCACCACCACGGTATGGAGCACCCGAAGAAACGTCTGCCCGGCATAAGCGTAGATGCGCATCACAAACCGGAACGGCCGGTAACCGCTGTAGTGATGCGCGGGGATATCCGCCTCAAATGTCCCGCTGCACTTGATGACGGCTCGCAGCGGCCCCGCCTCTTCCATCTCGACGGTATAATTTTCGTTATCCAGCGAAGCCAGGCAATTTCCACCCATCCCGTAAAGGTACCGCTTCCCGTCCGCATCGCGGAATGACTCACAGATACGGACCCAGGCCTCGCCGGTAGACGCACGAGATGTCCCATCCCTACGGACAACCTCGTGTTCGGGGACGAATGCTCCATCCGTCCCTGTTCTCCCCAATTCTGCGGATTCAATGAGGGAAAATCGCCGCCGATTGACCGAAAACCGGAGGGGGCCCGTACAGACCGTGAGACGTTCTTCGTTTTCTTCGATTTGAATGGTCCCACCTGAGGGGATTGAAGCCGGTTTCTGACCGTAGCAAAACGCGTAAGCAGTCTCCCCTTCGGCGGGGACATCTACGCAGAAATCGGCCAGCACCCACTTCAGGCTTCCATCCGGCCATCGACTCAGCTCTCGAAACTGCGCCAATACCGGCTGTCCATCGGCATCTGCGACCCAAACCGAATCCAAATCGTACAACTCGCCTGGCGGCAATGGCACACCCCGACTCACCGGCCAGTTTCGCCGAGGCATGCCCTTGTCCTCCGAGACATTGAGGCGAACCGTTCGCACATCTGTCATTGCTCAGCTCCTGTCTTTGTATAAACTGAAATGCACAGCGTTTATCCCTCAAAACTCCGATAGACAATAACACAGTTCTGCGACGGAATCAACAGATTTATGATTGAAAGCCAGTTCAACCTTTTATGATGTGCCACGTCAAACAGCAATCAGATCTGATGAGAGAAAGCGTTGAGAGCCGAATAGAAAAACTGAAAGGACACAGTTATCGTTTGCAAAAAGTACCACTGAGACAGTACGTTTCATTGCTCGCACAATATCTCAGACCCCAGTGGTTTCGCGTGACACTGCTTGTCGTCTTCATGTTCGTCGGCAAAGGCTTGGACCTGCTCAATCCGCAAATCCTTCGTTACTTCATCGACACAGCCACAACCGGTGGGGCGCTCCGGTCTTTGCTTATCGCCGGCGCCATGTTCCTCGCGATTGGCCTTTTCAGTCAGATAATGAACCTGATCGCTTCCTATCTGGGGCAGGATGTAGGCTGGCGAGCGACAAATCGGATGCGCGGAGACCTTGCCCTGCACTGCCTAAAGCTTGACATGTGGTTCCATCATGAATACACCCCCGGCGAAATGGTCGAACGGGTAGACGGTGACACGACGGCATTGTCGAACTTCTTCTCGCAATTTGTGGTTCAAGTCATTGGCAGCGTCGTTCTGCTGCTCGGCGTCCTCACCCTGATTTTTCGAGAGGATTGGCGTGCGGGTGCTGCATTAGCGGCATTTACGATTGTTGCTTTTTGCGTGTACAATCTCGTGCGAAGTATCGCCGTTCCCGTCTACACCGCCGAACGCCAGAGCTACGCCAAGTTCTTCGGTTTTATCGAGGAACGCCTGACCGGCATTGAGGACATTAGGACGAATGGCGGGACGGCCTATACGATGGATCGATTCTACGATGTCAATAATGATGTCTACGGTCGAGTAGTGAAGTCACACTTCATGGGTGAGGTGCTACAATCGATAACGGGCGTTCTCTTTGCATTGGGCATTGCACTGGCGCTGGGCATGAGCATCTGGCTCTACGGTACAGGGGCGTTCACCATTGGCACGGTTGTCATGATTTTCCAATATACCCGCATGCTTCGAGGGCCGCTTTTTATCATCAGCCAGCAGATTAATGAACTTCAGCGAGCAACGGCGGGCTTGAAGCGAATTGAAGCCCTCCAACGCATAACCACGAACGTTCAAGATGGAACAGAGATGCTTCCGACGGCAGGCCCGCTGTCGGTCGAATTCGACCAGGTCACGTTCAGCTACGTTGCGGGCGACACGGTGTTAAAGGAGGTCTCCTTTAAGTTGGAGCCGGGCAAAGTGCTGGGCTTGTTGGGGCGAACGGGTAGCGGCAAAACGACAATCACGCGGCTGTTGTTTCGCTTCTACGACACCAATGCGGGTCAGATTCGGATCGACGACACGCCAATCGGGAAGATCCGTTTTGACAGCCTACGCC
>JAPUIP010000430.1 GCA_027296925.1 Candidatus Poribacteria bacterium
GGGTCGGCGGAACAGAAAAAATCCGATCTGATGTTCGCATCGTCGCGGCAACCAATGTAGAGACACAAGCACTTGCGAATAAAATCGATCAGAATTTTTTCGAGCAATTGAGCGTCATAACCCTTGAGTTAGCGCCGTTGCGCGATCGAAAGGACGATATTCCACTGTTAGTCGATCATTTCCTCAAGGTACACTCCACGGAACACAACCGCCCTGTTCCGACGATTACACCGGAAGCGATGGATGCGTTGATGGCGTACGATTGGCCGAGCAACGTCCGCGAACTTGATAGAGCCATCGAGCGCGCTGTGGTGCTGTGTGACGGTGAGACGATTGAGGTGGAGTCTCTGCCGGACACAATAACCGGGAAGTAGGGTGTGCATCCATTCCATAGAGCGCACCAACGCAGTGTCAGTCCGACACCCAGCCTCAAGGTTTGGCACATCGAAACAGCTTCCGATCCGATTCTGGCGCGACGCACCTTCAACTGTCGGGATTGCTAAGAATCCCCATCCCAGCGGAACCATCCGCAACCTTTCGGATGCGCTTTTCAAAGCCGGGAGGCGAAAATGTCCATGTCAGCCAAAGCGGTTCCTCACCTGTGTTAACAAAACGGTGTTCAATCTTTGGTGGAATAAAGATAACCGTCCCCGGCTTCAGCTCGGCAACCTGATTCCCGACAAATCCCTTGCCTTGACCACCGAAGATAAATATGATCTCCTCTGCTTCGTCGTGTGAATGCAAGGGAATCTCGCTATGCGGGTCGATCTCTTCCAGTCCCATCGCAAGGCGTTTGGTCTCCGCAGTATTCGGTTGGATGCACGTATATAATGTACGTGGAGCGTCCTTTTCAATCCGAACGACTTCTGCATCTTCTTTGTGAAAAAAATATCTCATGGTGCCTCCATTTTTTGATACAGGTCAGTTATTTCAGTCCGCTGAAACACAATTGTGAATGGCGTTACTTGACGTTAAACAGCCGTGCTTCGGGATGATGCACAATTATTGCGGCGGTTGACTCCTCAGGCGCAAGCTGAAATCCTTCGGATAGTTCAACGCCAATCCGCTCAGGCTCAAGCAGTTGCCAGAGCTTTGTCAGATCTGCTGAGTTTGGGCCGGCGGCATCTCCGAAACTGAAGCGCGCCCCTTGATAGCTCCCGTGAAAAAGGTCCAGAACATACGGGCTGTCCGCTTCAGCGATGTCGAGTTCAAGGCGAATCTGCCTATGCGCGTATTCGGCCAAAGCCTCTGTTGTCTCGACACCGAGCCCGCGCAAATGCAGGTATCTTCCTTCATTGCCCGCCTCCAGAGAAGCTTGCGCGACTTCCGTAATGGTGTCTCCAACAGTAACAAGCTGAAATGCAACGACGTCTGTCCGTCCAGAATCGAGGCCGACGAAATAGTCGGTGATGCAGCGCCGCTCTTCGGTGTGTGTTTGACGGGGAAAGGTAAAACGCACCCATTCGGTCTGTGCGTCATCATGGTAGATGATCAGATCATCGCCGTCCGATTGGGCGTGAAAATAGCCGTATACCACCAATGGACGTAGCCAGGCGTTATCCGCGCACAGCATCCTGTAATGCTGGTATATCGGTACAATCTCGCGCTCGATAAACCGGTCATATTCGTGCTGGGACATCCCCGGCTGACGTCGATACTTCCATTGGACACGGAACAAGACCACCGGGTTGATGTAGTTGTACACCTGTTCCAATGAGATGTCGGTCACGACTTTTGAGCCGTAGAACGGTGGTGCCGGGATGGGGGTCTGATTCAATGTTTCACCTTTATCATTCCTTCTCCTCTACAAACTTTGCTCCGATACGTCCCATTGCTTGATAGCCGATCCGCATGGCAAATCGCGCCCCGCCAGGATGTTTCTCGGCAGCACGCCTGGAGCCCGCGAAATGGTTTTCGTCTATTTCGTACTCACCCGTTTCAATGTCAATGACAATGTACTTACCTTTGTTGTTAGGTTCTACCTTTGCGCGAATCTCTTGTTCGTAAAGGGCTTTGGCACGGGCCGCGATTTCTTCTGTTGCGTAACGTGGGTGTCCCACGGTTAGTGCTGCCATATACACCTTCCTCCTTCAGTGAGACTAAGAGTGATGCGTCGCTAATCCACGAGTAATCCCTTCGCCCTACCAGCTTAAAATTCAAGATTTCCTGTGGTTAATGCCACAACCTATTGAGCAATTTAGTCCAGCCCATAAGCAAGATTCGGCGCAAGCCAACGCTCCATCGCGTTGAAATCGATGCCTTTCCGCTTGGCATAATCTTCGACCTGAGCCCTGTCAATCTTGCCGAGGCTGAAGTACCGCGATTCAGGGTGAGCATAGTACCACCCACTGACCGACGCAGCAGGGGTCATGGCAAGGTTTTCCGTTAATTCAATGCCGGCATTTTCTTCAACGTTGAGCAGATTAAACAGGATGCGTTTCTCCGTGTGATCTGGGCAGGCGGGATAGCCCGGCGCCGGACGGATGCCGGTGTACTTTTCTGCGATGAGTCCCTCGTTGTTGAGGGCCTCGTCGGGGGCATAACCCCAGAATTCTTTGCGAACACGCTCATGCATCCGTTCCGCAAAGGCTTCTACCAGGCGATCCGCCAATGCCTTGGTCATGATGCTGTTATAGTCGTCATGCTCCTTCTCAAACGCGGCGCTCAGTGCTTCGGCGCCGATACCAGCAGTAACGGCAAACGCACCGATGTAATCAGCAATCCCGCTCGATTTGGGGGCAATGAAATCGCTCAAGCAGAGGTTTGGGCGATTAAACGGTTGTTCTGTCTGTTGGCGGAGATTGTGCAAGACGGTCAGCACCTCTGTCCGATTTTCGTCGGTGTAGACCTCAATATCATCCCCCACTGCGTTGGCGGGAAAAAGCCCAATCACCGCTCTCGCCTTCAATAGCTTTTCATCGACAATGCGCTTCAGCAGAGCTTTGGCGTCCTTAAAGAGGTTGCTCGCTTCTTTGCCAACAACTTCATCTTCGAGGATGCGAGGAAATTTTCCATGCAATTCCCAGGCGACAAAAAAGTATGTCCAATGGATATAATCAACAAGCTCTGACAACGGGTAGTCATCGAACCCCTTTACCCCGCTTACAACGGGACGAGGTGACTTATACTCCTTCCAATTGATAGAGAGCCTTCGTTTCTGCGCTTCCGCAATTGTAAGCATAGGGCTTCTTGACTCACGCTTCCCGCGTGTCTCACGAATCAGGGCGTATTCCTCTTGGATCCCTTTAACAAACGCATCGCGTTTATCTTTGCTCAACAGATTGCTCATCACCCCAACGCCGCGCGAGGCATCTTTGACGTGGACGATTGCACCATGGTAAACGGGCTCAATCTTAATGGCGGTATGCACCTTCGAGGTGGTTGCGCCGCCGATCAGGAGAGGCAGGTCGAAGCCTTCTCGCTCCATCTCTTTGGCAACGTGCACCATTTCGTCTAAAGAGGGGGTGATCAGGCCGCTGAGACCGATAATGTCCGCACCCTCTTGACGGGCGGTTTCGAGGATTTTGTCGGCGGGCACCATTACGCCGAGATCGATGACCTCGTAGTTGTTGCATCCAAGCACCACGCCCACGATGTTTTTTCCAATATCGTGGACATCCCCCTTCACCGTCGCCATGACGATCTTTCCCTTAGAACCCCATTCGCCGCTTTGGGCTTTCTCTTTGTCGATGTAAGGAACGAGGTAAGACACCGCTTTTTTCATCACGCGGGCGCTTTTCACCACCTGCGGCAGGAACATCTTCCCTGAACCGAAGAGGTCGCCGACAACGTTCATGCCGTCCATGAAGGGGCCTTCAATCACCTCAAGGGCACGGTCGTATTTCTGGCGGGCTTCTTCGGTGTCTCCCTCAATGAATTCCATAATCCCCTCGACCATGGAATGAACAAGACGCTCTTCAACCGGTTGATTGCGCCAGCCCAGATCTGCCTTCTTCTTTTTCGATTTGCCTTCGACACTTCCAGCAAGCTCGGTGAGCCGGTCGGTGGCGTCCTCCCGCCGGTTAAAAAGCACGTCTTCTACAGCGGTTAGCAGGGCTTTCGGAATATCGTCATACACGGTGAGTTGCCCGGCACTGACAATCCCCATGTCCATCCCGGCTTGAATTGCGTGATACAGAAAAGCTGCATTCATCGCTTCCCGGACCGTGTTGTTTCCGCGAAAGGAGAACGAAAGATTACTCACTCCGCCACTGATCATGCAGTGTGGCAGCGTTTCTTTGATTGTGCGGCACGCCTCGATAAACGCTTTGGCGTATTCGTTGTGTTCCTCAATGCCGGTCGCAACGGCAAAGATGTTGGGGTCGAAGATGATGTCTTCTGGCGGGAAACCGACCACCTCAGTGAGGAGCCGATAAGCTTTGGTACAGATTTCAACCTTCCGTTCATACGTATCCGCCTGTCCCATTTCATCGAACGCCATCACAACCACCGCCGCCCCGTACTGACGGACCAACTTCGCCTTTTCGATAAAGTCGTCCACGCCCTCCTTCATGCTGATCGAATTGACAACACCCTTTCCTTGAACACATTTGAGACCGGCTTCAATGACCTCCCACTTCGACGAGTCGATCATGATTGGCACGCGACTGATGTCCGGCTCCGTGGCAATCATATTGAGGAAGGTTGCCATCGCTTTCTCTGAGTCGAGCAATCCTTCGTCCATGTTGACATCGATGATCTGCGCGCCATTTTCCACCTGATCGCGAGCCACATCCAACGCCGTCTCGTAATCCCCCTTCTTGATGAGGCGAGCAAACCGAGCGGAACCGGTCACGTTCGTGCGTTCACCCACATTGACGAATAGAGAGTCGGGCCCGAGGTTCAGGGGTTCCAGTCCGCTGAAGCGGCTGCGGCGTTCGGTTTCAGGTATCACGCGCGGTGGGAATTCCGCAGCGGCATCGGCAATCGCTTGAATGTGGGCGGGGGTCGTCCCGCAACAGCCGCCGACAATGTTCAGGAAACCGCTTTGCGCGAATTCACGGATCAGCGCTGCCATCTCTTCCGGGGTCTGATCGTAGTCGCCGAGCTCGTTGGGAAGCCCGGCGTTGGGATAGCAAATCACGGGAACATCAGCGATCTTGGAAATTTCTTCGACGTAGGGACGCAACTGTTTGGCGCCGAGTCCACAGTTCAAGCCGACGGCAAGTGGACTGGCGTGACGGATGGAATTCCAAAATGCTTCGGTGGTCTGCCCGGAGAGGTTGCGCCCGCTTATATCGGTGAAGTAGATAACCATGACGGGCAGTTCAATCTCCCGTTGCTTGAAAAGCTCTAAAATCGCAAAGAGGGCCGCTTTACAGTTGAGCGTGTCCATGACCGTTTCAACGGAAAGCATATCCACGCCACCATCGATCAGGGCTCCCGCCTGCGTTAGGTAGGCTGCGACCAGTTGATCAAAGGTGATATTCCGATAGCCGGGGTTGTTGACGTCTGGTGAGATCGAGGCACTCCGGTTGGTCGGTCCCATGCTGCCTGTCACAAAGCGCGGTTTATGCGGTTCCTTTGCCGTGAATTTATCGGCGACCTTTCGGGCAACCTGGGCGGCGGCGAAATTGATGTCGTAAACGTCAGCCTCCATCTGATAGTCCGCCATCGAGATTGCACTGCTGTTGAAGGTGTTGGTTTCAATAATATCAGCGCCCGCGCTACAATACGCCTGGTGGATGGCTTCAATGACGTCCGGTCGTGTGATTGAAAGCATGTCGTTGTTGCCCTTGACATCGCAGGGATGGTCGGCAAAACGCTCACCGCGAAAGTCTATCTCCGTCAGCTTGTAGGACTGAATCATCGTCCCCATGGCGCCATCCAAAATGAGGATGCGTTCATTGAGCAGGCTTTGAAGTTGTTGGATACGGTTGGGTTTGGTCATAGACAGTATACTCCTTGCTCTGTTACTGAACCTTCATTTCACGAAGGTAATCTTTCATTCTTCTCTTCGCATTCAGGGGCATACCCCATGAATATCTATCAATGATCGTCTGAAATATCTCCTGCTTCGCCTTGTCGAATGTTTCCGAATCGCTTAACTCATCCGCTTTACGCTTCAGCAGACGGCTGATCTCCTCAACG
>JAPUIP010000431.1 GCA_027296925.1 Candidatus Poribacteria bacterium
GATGGCCAACTCTATGAATTGAATCTGATTGATACCCCCGGACACGTCGATTTCACCTACGAGGTTTCAAGGAGTTTAGGCGCGTGTGAAGGGGTCATTCTGATTGTCGATGCCGCGCAAGGTGTCGAAGCACAGACCTTAGCAAATGCCTATCTCGCCATCAACCACGACCTTGAGATTATTCCCGTTATCAACAAAATCGATCTGCCGACCGCACGGCCCGATGCGGTCAAGCGACAAATCGAGGACATTGTCGGTATCCCCGCTGATGAAGCCATCCTGACCAGCGCAAAAGAAGGTGTTGGCACACAGGAGGTATTGGAGGCAATTGTCAGTCGCATTCCGCTGCCTCGTGGGAAAACCGATGCCCCGCTCAAGTCACTGGTGATCGACTCGATGTATAATAATTATCGGGGCGTTGTCATGTACGTGCGCATCTTTGACGGGGCGGTGAAAAAGGGGGACCAGATCCGTTTGATGGCAACGGGAAAGGCTTACGAGGTCGAAGAGGTCGGGGTTTTCCTCCCTTACATGAAACCGGTGAGCCAACTCGCAACGGGCGCGGTCGGTTATCTGATGGCGGGCATTCGGGAGATAGCGGATGCCAAGATCGGGGATACCATCACGCATCACGCAAGACCGACATCGGAACGATTGCCCGGCTGCCGTGAAATGAAGCCCCTGGTGTTTTGCGGGTTATATCCAGCCGATACCAGCGAGTTTTCCGCACTCAGAGAGGCATTGGAAAGGCTCAAGCTCAACGATGCTTCTTTCAACTTTGAGCCGGAGAGTTCTGCGGCGCTAGGGTTTGGCTTTCGGTGTGGCTTCTTGGGGCTGTTACACATGGAGATTATCCAGGAACGTTTGGAGCGCGAATTTAATCTCTCACTTGTCCGCACTTCGCCGAGCGTCATGTATAATGTGTACCAGAAGGATGGCACTTCTATTCCGGTCGATAATCCGGCGCTCATGCCCTCCGCAGACCAGATTGATCATATCGAAGAACCTCACGTCATCGCTGAAATTATCGTTCCACGAGACTATATCGGCAATATCATGGCTCTCTGTCAGAAGCGGCGTGGCACGTTCATTCGCATGAATCAGCTTGATGAAACTCGCGTGCAGATTGTGTATGATCTCCCTCTGAGCGAGATCCTCATCGATTTCTACGATAAGCTCAAATCATCGACGCGCGGCTATGCATCCCTCGAATATGATATTGGAGAATATAAACGGGGGGATCTGGTAAAATTGGACATTTTACTCAACGGCAAACCGGTCGATGCGCTCTCGACGATTCTGCACCGTGATATGGCATATACGCGCGGAAAAATGCTGGCAGAAAAGTTAAGCGAATTGATTCCGCGCCAGATGTTTACGGTGCCGATTCAGGCGGCGATTGGCAATAAAGTGGTTGCGCGTGAGACCGTTCGCGCTTTGCGCAAGAACGTCACGGCAAAGTGTTATGGTGGCGACGTCACCCGCAAACGGAAGTTGCTCGAAAGGCAGAAGGAAGGGAAGAAACGCATGAAACAGATCGGTAATGTCGAAGTACCGCAGGAAGCGTTCATGGCCATTCTTTCGATCGATGAGTAAGCCAAGCCTATGCGCGTCACGTTCTAGATTGATAACATCAACGCACATTTTTCGTGCTTATGCGATACATTCAAAATTCAGGCACTTAATTTTTGGAGGTTACATCATTTATGAATAACACTTCGGCAGACACACACGAAGACCTTTCACGCTGGCAGAAATTCCAAAGAACCGTTGTATGGGAATATCTTCAGGTCATTGTCGTCGCTTTTGTCCTGGTCTTCGGATTTATCCGCCCCTTTGTCGTGGAGGCATTCAAAATTCCGTCTGGATCCATGGAAGACACGCTGCTCATCGGGGATCGCATCCTTGTCTGCAAATTTATGTACGGCATCAGAATTCCGGGAACGGACATTAAACTCTTTGACTTCCACAAACCCACGCGAGGGGATGTGTTCGTGTTTATCCCACCTCACGAGCGGAATAAGAATTTTATCAAACGCATCGTTGCTGTTGAAGGTGATACGGTTAAAACTCAGGGAGACACGCTCTCGGTTAACGGCAAAGTGATTGATGGCAGCAACTACGCGAAGTACGCTTCCTATTCTGTTGCTTATCAGCAGGATTTTGATTTTCCTCCCTTCCGCAAACCGCACTATCTCCCCGATGGCGAAGCTTTTACAGATTATAAGCTTTCACGAAATCAATTTCGCATGAAATTTCCAGAAGGCAAACCCTTTGAAATTCCCAAAGGCTATGTTTTTGCCATGGGCGATAATCGCGACCATAGCAGTGACAGTCGCGTATGGGGGCCCGTATCCGTGACTGACATCAAAGGACAAGCCTTCATGGTCTACTGGTCGCACGACGCTTTCAGTCGTGGGAAGTCTTGGGAGGTCTGGAAGCTTGTCAGCAACATCCGATTCTCCAGAATCGGTCGGTTGATTTGGTCAGAGTTTGATAGGAATAAGGGATAAGGGTGCACCGTAAAATGTGTCTGTTGCGATTCATCCGAGAAAATGGGAGGGACTCTCGCATTGTCCATTGAAGTCCATTTAGAACATATCGTTAAAGCATTCGATACCACAGTGGCTGTGAATGACGTCAGCCTTGAAATTCGGGAGGGCGAGTTATTTTTCCTGCTTGGGCCATCGGGGTGCGGCAAGTCAACCTTCTTGCGCATTGTCGCGGGATTCTATCAACCCGATGTTGGGGACTTGAGGTTCGGTGATCGGGTCATCAACAACCTGCCCCCGCATAAACGGAATACGGGAATGGTCTTCCAGAATTACGCCCTCTGGCCACACATGACGGTGTTCGAGAATGTGGAATACGGCCTGACACTTCGCAAGATTGATAAAGGTACCCGCAAAAAGAAAGTCACTGAAGTTCTGGAAGTGGTGCGGATGCCGGAGTACGCGGATCGCCCTGTCAACAAGCTATCTGGGGGACAACAGCAGCGAATCGCTCTGGCACGTGCGTTGGTGGTCGAGCCAGATGTGCTGTTGCTTGATGAGCCGCTGAGCAATCTCGATGCACAATTGCGGCTTGAAATGCGTCAAGAGATTAAGCGAATTCATTCTCAGGCTGGCACCACATCCATCTACGTAACACACGACCAGCAGGAAGCCCTTTCCCTTGCGGATCGAATGGCAGTCATGAAAGACGGCAAAATCATTCAGGTCGGCTCCCCCCGCGAGGTCTATCGATTTCCCACCAACGCGTTCGTTGCCAGTTTTATTGGCGAGACAAACTTTATTCGTGGTACGATCCAATCCCAGTCCAATGGGGCGGCTGAGATTTGGACGGAAATCGGTACGCTCCGGTCCACGACGGTTTACCACAAGTTTACGGATGGCGAAGATGTCATCTGTTCAATCCGACCCGAATCCATCCATATCGAAGAAAGTGCTCCAGCAGAGGCGCCGAATCAACTCCGTGCCAAAGTCCTTAGTGTTACTTACTTGGGACGGATTGAAGAATATCAGCTTGCACTGGGTAATCAGTTGGCCGTCAAAGCAATTTTATATAATCCGGGAACACAGGGCAAAAATATTGACGATATATTGAATCTGTGGATCAGCGCAGAAGATGTGATTCCCCTCCCGGCATCTGTCCCCGACGATGAGGACAGATGAGCTCCAGCGCAAGTCATCGCCAGGCGCCTCAGTGTTGTGACGGCCCGCACGACCCCCACGCCAATATCGATGAAAATCCAAACACTGATTTTCGCCGCCACGACACTTGCCCTAATCCTCCTGTTTTTCTCCTTCCCCCTGTTCCATGACTGGGTCTTGAATATCTTCGATCTCTTCAAAGATCCGCGAGCGATGCGCGAATACATCGCCGCTTACGGTCTGCTCGCCCCGATTGTTTCCGCCCTGCTCATGATCTTTCAGAGCGTCGCTGCCCCATTGCCCGCCTTCCTCATCACCTTTACGAACGGACTTCTATTCGGCGTATGGTGGGGGGCGGCGCTATCGTGGAGTAGCGCCATGTTGGGCGCCGCGATCTGCTTTGCCATTGCCCGATACCTGGGACGCCCCGTTGTGGTTAAGCTGGTGAGTGAGCCTGCCCTTGCCGCTTCGGATCGTTTCTTTGAACGCTATGGGAAGCACGCCGTTCTCATCGCACGCTTAGTCCCGATTATCTCCTTCGACGTCATCAGTTACGGCGCCGGGCTAGCGGCCATGCGCTTTCTTGGGTTTTGGATCGCCACCGGCATCGGACAATTGCCGGCGACCATCCTGTATTCCTATCTTGGCAATCAGATGACGGGAACGATCAAAGTGCTGTTTTGGGCGTTCGGCATCGTCATTGCCGTCTCTATCGTGACGATGCTGATTAAACGGCGATCGAAAATCAGGCTTGTTCTTTTGATTGTTCTGATTGCGTTTGCCTCCGCCTGCAATCGAGAACTTCCGAATCGCCTTGCGGCGTCCGTTGGGGAACTTTCGGTTGAGCAACCGATTTATATCGATCGCGCGACAAAAGCGGTGTGGCTGGCCGGGGAGGTACGGGCGAACGCCTTTAACACGTCAACACAGGAAGATGCGCAATATCATGCCATCGTTTGGAAGGAGGGAAGAGCGAAGCGGAATTCCCTTTTTCTGACGCACGCCGCAGACGTTGATGTGCATGGGGCGTTGGTTGAGGTTGGTGCACAGCCGGGGGATAACCTGACACTGGATTCGTGGGATGAACGATTTGCGCCAGAACACCCGCATCCAGCGTTGCGTGTCGAAGGGAGTCCGGTCGAAATCTCCGTGCGCTGGGAGGGCTCACCAAGAACTTATCGACTCTCAGAGATTCTGGACGATTCGGAGAGGCAGGGGTTTGATTTCCGTTTTGGGGGAAATCTGGCTTACGTCAAAAAATGGAGGTCGGGATGCGTTGCCTGTCTGTATAGCTGTCCGGGTGGAAAAGTCAGCAACGCCAGCTACACGATTCGGGACTTTGTGGATGAGGCGACGTCCTTTCGGGCCCGCGAAGATCTGCTGCCGCCCGATGGCACAGCGGTCATTTTGATCCTGAAGATTAAAGACAGCAAGGGACAGTGAGCCAGAGCAACGTCCGGAAACTTCTATTCTCAATGGAGGAGCAAGATGTATACCAATCATGGAAGGAAATCCATCGTAGAGAGAGTCACTGGTGTGTGGCTCAGCGTACTGTCAGCCTGTTTCATTGCGTATGGTAACGCGGATGCGAGCGCTCTCCATCCTGAGTTGGATTACGCGGCGAGATCCGCGGCCCCAAACCTGTGAAAATAGATCCAATCACGCTCCAGATTAGCGTTAACTTGGTTAAAAGCCTGATTAGCCCAAAGCACCCTCTAACTTACGACGAGTAACACCGAAACTCTGGAGGTATCTATGCCTGACTTTTCACGACGACAGTTCATTCGTTTAGCCTCCTCCGCTGGAGCGGGTTTGTTATCGGCTGGTAGACTGGGCGCGACGCTTGGGTGTGCATCAAAAACCTACCCGTCGCCGAAGCTACCCCGCGTGCTTGCGGATTTACACGCCCATCCGCTGTTAGATGATTGGATTGAGTATTCGCCCCCCTCCGTCAAGCTTCCCGGTGTTGCCGAACTTGTGTCATCGGAATTCAATCAGACAAAGGTTACGTGGGAAGCGGCTCACCGTGCAGGCATTGATGTGCTTTGCGTAGCACACCTCAATATATTTGATGAGTTTGCCGGAATGCCGACAGATCCCACTCCCGAAGCGCCATTCAATGCCATTCGGATGATGGACTTGCTGGAGCAAGAACTCCAGAAACCTGAAGTTGCCCGGTATGCCAAGCTTGCCCGAAACTGCAGCGAACTCTCGGAGAGAGCAATCTAACTTTCTGACCGATTTGGCAATCCTCAGTGGGTTGGTCTATAATTACGGCACCATCACTCACATTATTTCGGAGGAAACCATGTACGAATCCGTCGTCGCACAAAAACTAGCTGAAAGAGGCCTCCAACAGGGCATTCAGCAGGGGCTCCAACAAGGTCAAAGACAACAGAGCATCGAAGATCTCCTGGACGTTTTGGAGATTCGATTTGATGCTAGGGCTGTTGAACCCTTAAAACCCAAGATTGAGGTAATTGAGGAACTCCATATCCTAAAGCAGTTGCATCGGTCGGCGGTGCAGGTGGCAGATCTTGATGAATTTCAACGGATTTTAGATTCAATCGTACAATCGCAGACTGTTGTGCAATATACATCACGAGTTATTCAGCGTAATGACGTCTTTCCGCCGCGCCAATACCGCCTCATACAGCCGCATCGTTCCCAGGCAATCGTGGATGCTCGCAATTGGCTCCCGCGCTTCACGGATCGCGCCGACGAACTCCGTCAGGCTGTGACCATCGCCTGTTAATTCGCCGTTGCGCTGATCGCTGAAATTATCGGTAAAGACGTTCTGAGATTCGGTGTAGCGGGCAATCTCCCAT
>JAPUIP010000432.1 GCA_027296925.1 Candidatus Poribacteria bacterium
TTTATCCATATCTTTTCGCTCGACGATGAAGTCGCCGAGCTATAGGAGAAGGCGCCCGATAAATCGAGCTTTTGACACACTCGAGAAGTCCGATTCATCGGACGCTGCCCAATAGCCCGACGATTTATCATCGGGCGCAAAGCCGCACCCCACAAGACTCCGACAAAGCGTTGAAAACTTGTGGGTAATTTGACTTTAGCAGATTTGCCCACTTTGTAGGTTGGGTTGAGGCCGTCAGCTAACAAGGGATGCCATTTCGTTGGGTTTCACTATCAATCGACAAATCCGGAGATTCGTTGACCGCCGAAACCCAAATCGGTGTTCGAGCCGGTTGAACTTGCCGCCGTTGAACCCAACCTACGAATCTAATGTGACAAAGTCAAGCTAAGAAAATGTGCAAAGTGCGTCGGCGCCAAAATCACCCATGCGCTCATGCTTCGGCGGGGTCATCAAGCCCGAGAAGGTTTAGCGTATCCCGATGCAAGATCTGATCCGGCAGATCATCCGGCAGCGGCGGGAGTCGCATCTCTTTGGAGAGCTGGACGACGTTGTGCAGCCCTTCGACGGTTTCATCGAAGGTGGCTATCGGATAATCCGTGCCGAAAAGCAGCTTGTCCGCGACCCCGTATTCGACCGCGAGCCGTAGCGAGTTGTAGAACTGCCAGGGGCGGTAGAACAAGCCGGAGATGTCCGCAAAGACGTTTGGTTGCTTCCGGATGAGGACAATGGCTTCCGCCTCCCAGGGATGTCCGATGTGCGCGATAATCATCCGCAGATTGGGGAAGCGAAGCGCAACCTCTTCCAATAGTATCGGGTTGGCGTACTTCAGTGGCGCCTTGCGCGGAAAGGTTGTTCCTTGATGGAACATGATCGGCAGGCCGAGTTCCTCAGCTCGCGCGTAGATCTGGAGTGCACGGGGATGCAGCGGATCCCATCCGCCGTAGATCGGGCTCATCTTCAGCCCGCGAAGTCCCAACTCCTGGACGGCGCGATCGACCTCTGTGAGGGCGTCCTCCTCGGTTGGGCAGATCGCCGCAAAGCCGATGATCTTCTTTGGGTTCGTGCGAACGTAGTCGGCAACTGTGTCGTTAACGGTGAAGAACCCCGTGAGCGGAGCGCGCAGCCCGAACACAATCGCGCGATCCACCTTTGCCACGGCGGCATCGTGCATTTCGTTGGTGAGGTTCAGGTCTATCTCCTGCTTTCGCATGATGAAGGTTTCGCGGGCAAGTTCTTCGGTGAGCTCGCCCGGGTATCGCCATAGATGGGTGTGACAATCAATGATCATAGGTATTTCCTGGAATTGGATTATGCTAAGCGTGTCATGGATTAAGCTACCTCGCAGGGGGATAGCTGATGCACTGAAGACATTATTTCTCCGGAAAGATGTTGCAGCCGTCCGGAGCGGTCCAGCGATCCGGTGGATCACCGGCAGATATGCGAGCGTTCGTGCTAAATTTCTCAAAGATCTGTCGGTCGCGTTCAGCCATTTCGAGGGTGCGAAGGACTTCCTCGCCGGACCAACCGGCTCTGACTTCAGCAAGCAGCTCATCTCGGACATCGGCGTAAGAATCGTCCCCACCGAGGTCATTCCATTCGCCGGGGTCGGATTCGAGATTGAACAGTTGCGGTCGGTCATAACCGTGGTAGTCGTTCAGTTTCCACGGCCCGCGCCGAATCATCCGGCCAGGAGCGTCGCTCTGGAGTCCGCCCAACTCAGCGAACGCGCTATCTGGCCAACCGGACACACTTCCGTCACCGGTCAGAAATCCTTTCAGGCTTCTTCCACGAACCGATGACATCGGCTCGCCTCCCGCGAGCTCGATCAGGGTCGGGCCGATATCCAGCAAACTGGTGACATCAGTAATCACGCGCCCTTCGGCGAGTTGATCCGGACATGAAAAGATGAGCGGCACGCCCACCGAACCTTCGTAAAAACTGGACTTCCACCACATTCGATGCTCGCCCGCCATTTCGCCGTGGTCGGAAGCATAGATCACAAGGGTGTCCTCACCAAAATGGGTTTGCGCCAGGGTTGACATGATTTTCCCAATGCGTTCATCCATGAGAGTCACCAGGCCATAGTAAGCAGCCCGCGCGATTCTCACCTGCTCATCCATCAGTTCATCAACCTTCCGGTGCCTCCGCCATGACCGCATGAATGGGTGAAGTGAATCGTGATACCCCGGCGGAAGCTCCGGCAAATTAACCCTTTCAAAATATTCGTCGAAAAGCCGTTTCGGCGCAATGAAGGGACAATGCGGGAGAACATACCCAACCGTCATGAAAAAGGGACGGTCTCCGGGCTGTGCGTCCCGTGACTCCAAAAATTGGCAGCAGACACGCGTGACCTCCTCGTCGTAGCGGGAGTAAGCGGTATGGCCCGGTCCAGCGACCTTGACGCCATCCGCGGTTTGACCCGTCGTGGAAAGTGGAATGTGTTCCAATTTGGGATGGACATCGCCGATAATTCTTCGCTCGAAACCGTGCCGCTGGTCAGGGCCGGTGAAGTGCATCCGACCGCACAGCACCGTTTCGTAACCGGCATTGACGAGGTGATGGACGAAAGTCGGGATGTCCGATTGGAGCCGGCAACGATTCGTCCAGACGCGGATATCCGAACTGTGACGGCTTGTCAAAAAAGTCATCCGTGAAGGTACGCAAAGAGGATTGCCGCAGTATGTGTTGGTGAAGCGAATACCGCGCTCCGCCAATCGATCGAGCGTCGGTGTTCGCACCACTTCATCTCCGGCACAGCCGAGGACGTGTGGACTGTGCTGGTCTGACATAATCAGCAGAATGTTGGGTGAGTTGGCCATATCTTCCACTCCTTAATCACAGAAACTCCGTACCGCTTGCAGCCCCTCGAGATTGGACAGCGTGCTGGTTCGGCGCGCATCACGGATGCGATTTTAACCCAGATTCTTCATTTGGTCAACGGTTATTTTTCGGGAGGGCCTCGGAACATCTTTTCTACTAATTATATGGTGGCTCATGTTAAGACAAAGTGCAAAGTGAGCTACCACCGTAAAGCGTTTCTGTTACCCCGGCAAAACGACGCGAATGTTCGCAATATCGTGAACGTGCGTAATCAAGCTCTTTAAAGCGAAAGGGGCCGTCCATACTTCCTGACCCTCGGCACCACCTATAAGGGCCACGACACATCTCAACATCCGGTAGTAGTCAAGGTGCTCCATATCAAGCGACCGCTCACTTCTGTATGCCTCTAGATACTTTTCGCGGATTTCATCCCAGTTTTGCGTGGGCAGCAGATGTCTGGCCGCGATCGTGCATAAAACAGTCGTAACAGCGACATCCATTATCGGATCACCGATCAGAAACCCGGGCCAATCAAGAACGGCCGTCACTTTTTCGTCTTTGACCAGAATGTTTAGGGGGTGAAAGTCACCGTGACAGATCGCCAGATGTTCCGGCTCCGGTGGTCGGTTTTCGATGAGCCATTGAACGCCCTCTTCAAGCCAAGGCAAGCTTTTGCTTTTGGTAGACAACGATCTCAATCGACCACTGAGCCGGAAATGCCGTTCTTCAAAACCTTGTGCGCCGAGTGCGTTAAGCAAGGGGGCTGAGGAAATATTGTGCAGCGCAGCGTGCGCTTTGCCCAGCATCGAGGGCATGTCTTGACCCGCAGCGGCCAACATATTCTCGCCGGGCAAGAAATTCATAATCAAGAATACGCCGCCAAGATGGGCCTTATCCGTGCCGGTAAACAACACCGAAGGCGCTGGATACCCTTGTGCTGTCAGCGCATTCTGGACGACACTTTCCCGAATGGCTTGGTCAGGGTTCCGATACCGCCGAAACAAGCGCAGAACAAGAGGCTTGGCGAGCTCTGGCTGAACACCCTTTAACTTGAAATGGTAAGTAAACGCTTCGTACCCGCCTAAGATTGGGGTCAGGGGGAC
>JAPUIP010000433.1 GCA_027296925.1 Candidatus Poribacteria bacterium
GAAGAGCATCGGACCCTCCCAGGCGGCGAAGAGCATGTTAGTAGGACCGTCTCGACGCCCGACCTCAACGGTCGTTTTTCCGTCATTCGACAGGAAGTCCAAACCACCACTCTTACCAATAACGGAGTGCAAGAAACGAATACTACGGTGTTTCTACCCGACATCAATGGAGGGTTCCAGCCAACCCAACAAATCGAACAAACTGAAAGAGAAAAGGGACCAGGCACGGTGGAAACTGAAACGATCTCTAAGGTCCGAGATGGCAATGGTAACTGGGTGCCTTCTGAGAAGCGGATAGTGTTGAGCCGCGAAGCCAATGATCAGTCGGGCACCGAAGAGGAACAGATTTATAGAAGCGATTCCACAGGTCGTCTGTCTCTTTCCGAGCAAGTCTATAGGACCTACAGCAGGGATTCAGAAGGAAATGAACAGTGGATTATTGATACCCACAGAAAAAACATCGGTGGAACCACTCGGTATGGGGGTGGCAGATTGCATCTTGATCAGAGAGTCAGAATTGTCCGCGAGTCTCTTCCCGGGGGGAGGGAGCGAACGGTGCAGGAAGTGGAACAGCGAAATCCCGTTGCCCCCAGTGAGGATCTGCGAGTCGTGGAAAGGACCGTGACCACTTCGCGCCCAGTGAGAAATGGAGAGAGCGAATTGGAAGTCGAAGTTAAAGCCCTCGGAGGAAATGGGCAGATGAAGACAATTCTGACGCAGAAAATGCGGGTTTCAGATGAATGAAAGAACGCATTGGTCGAAACAGAAACGCACGCTGTCACCAGGGCTGAAATCCATTCTTGCTGCCGAATTCTAATGGCAGCGATCTAATATGCTAAAACGTACTTACCTCAAACAGAGGGTTGTATGTTCGCATTCAGGCGGAACAAATTACCCGGATCGTATTTATTCTTGATTTCCACCAGGCGGCGATAGTTGCCGAGGTAGTTGAGGTTCACCATACCCTGGGTCTGTTCGAGCATATCGTTGGTATAGAAACCTGTTGTGTATGGCTCGATCTCCTTCCAGAAGTCTTCGATATACGCTCTATGCTCCGCGCCCTCGGTTCCCAATGTCCAGCGTGCCCTTAACAGCATGTTGTGCTCGGAATCACGGTGAGGAAAGGCCGTGGCATCTGCCGCCACACGATTAATGGCACCGCCCGACTGCGGGAAGGAAACCGAGTGGCTGCCGCCGGGATGAGGCTCCAGCCCGCTGATCACATCATCGACAAGCTGGGGCGTGATGACCCCAATGAACCCGGACTTCGAGGCGGCAACAGTTCGTATATCCGTGTTGTCGCCCATTTTCTGGACCAAAACATAGTCCAGCGTCCGCACATCCTCGGCTGTGGTTTTTCCGGCTTTGCGAATCGGAGCCAGCAGGGCATCCGCTTTATCGAGCGGTCCGGAATACAAGACGCTGATGGAGACGCCGATACCATTGGCCCTTGCAGCTATGCGGCCGCTGAGGTACATATCGTCTCGTGCGTTATCTGCATATTCAGCAAAGAAATTCAGAACGTTTTTGGCGTCTGAAGCGGGAAACGCAAATCGTGCGCGAACCACTTGGCGTTGCATCGGGTGCAATTGGAACTTGAATGAGGTCACGACGCCAAAGTTGCCGCCGCCCCCGCGCACGCCCCAGTAGAGATCCGGGTTTTCATCCTTGTTCGCCCTGCGAAACTCACCATCGGCCGTGATGATGTCGACCTCCAGGACATTATCCAGGGCCAGACCGAAACGTCGTGCCACCCGGCCAAATCCGCCGCCAAGTGTCAAACCGCCGACGCCGGTGTGCGAAACCGTGCCGGCCGTAGTGACCAACCCATACGCCATCGTTTCGTGATCCATGTGTCCCAGCAGGCTGCCGCCTGAAACGTATGCGATACGAGCGTTTGGATCGACCCGGACGCTCCTGAGCGGCGACAGATCAATCATCATGCCACCATCGCAGGTGCCCATCCCGGCGGCGCCGTGGCCGCCACATTTCACGGCAACCAGAAGATTATCCGCTCGTGCGAAATTGACGGCGTTTCGCACGTCAGCTGCGCCGGCACACTGCACGATCAAGCCGGGATATTTGTCGTACTCTGGATAGAGTACCCGGCGCGCCTTGTCATAGCCATCATCGCCCCTTAACAGGAGCTGGCCCCGAAGACTGTTGCTGAGATCCTGCACTGCAGACTGTTTCAAAACTACTTCGGCACCATCCCCTGTAATCGCTGGAACATCGGCACTTACCTCCGTCGTTAGGTTGAGCAGAGCGGCGATGCTTTGTTTCGCGGTGAGGGAAGCCACAACGGCTGCGGCCAGGCCGGATTGAACGAACCGGCGTCGATTCATGGTGCTACCTCCTATTAACGGTTATTGAGTCACACAAGTATTTTTGCTTATTCGCAAGACTACCTTGTTTCGGCTTCTGAAGCAAAGAAAGAAATCCAGGATTCGCGACGACCCTCGCTTCCACGACCTGCGGCGGCGGGGGCGTGGCCGCTGGAGCGCATTGAAAACAAGGAGTTGAAAATGGAAGATGTCAGAGCAATTTTTCAAGTCAACATTGGTCAACAGGTT
>JAPUIP010000434.1 GCA_027296925.1 Candidatus Poribacteria bacterium
TCAAGACCAACGCCCCGCCAGAGGTTGCGGTGTTGACGGAACCGTTCACAATTGGGGTGCATGCTGTGATGCGCGGCGGCGTAGAGATCGGTGATACGGTCGTGGTTCAGGGCTCTGGTGCCATTGGGTTGGTGACATTGGTCTGCGCGAAAATCAGCGGCGCGGCGAAGCTGATTATGGTGGGCGGACCGGCGGAGCGTTTAGAGCTTGCCAAGAGAATGGGCGCCGATGTGACGATTAACATCGAGGAAGTGACCACGGTTGAGGAGCGCACCGAGTTGGTCAAGTCGCATACGCCACGGCAGGCTGGGGCAGATGTCGTCTTCGAGTGCGCAGGGTTTCTGCCGGCGACCCCCGAAGGGTTGGGCTATGTGAAGTCCAGCGGGACGTTTGTTGAGGTGGGGCACTTCGTCGATATGGGGTCGATCGAATTCAACATCAACCAGCTGCTGATGCGTAAGAATCTGCGCGTGGAAGCGATCTGGGGAAGCCGGTACGAGCACTTCGTGCGTGGGCTGCCGATTCTGGAAAAGAACGAATTTCCTTACGCGGATATGGTGAGCCATACGTTGCCGCTTTCCCGCGTCCGGGATGGGTTTGATGCGCTCAATGGCACCTATCAGCTGGGCGATGAAACGGTGATTAAGATTGCTATTCGGGCTGAAGACGAATGAAAACAGAACTTAAAACCTTTCAAAGGTTCGCTCATTTTTCATGAAGACGAGAACTATGACCATAGATCAGATCAAAGCACATTTTGAACGGGATAATATTCACAAAATCAAACTCGCGGGGTTCGACATTGACGGCGTCATGCGTGGCAAGTATATCTCGCTCGACAAGTTTTTCTCCTCCGTCGAGAAAGGCTTGGGCTTCTGTGACGTCATATTCGGTTGGGATGTGCACGACCAGCTTTACGATCAGCCGACGATCACCGGGTGGCACACCGGGTATCCAGATCTCCTTGCCAAGATCGATTTGCGTACGTATCGTATGGTGCCGTGGGAGCCAGATACAGCGCTGTTTCTGTTGGACTTCTACGAAAGTGAAGCCCAGCCGCTTGCGGTTTCGCCGCGCCAATTGCTGAATCAGGTAGTTCTCAAAGCGAACGATATGGGATTCCAGCCGTTCATGTCAGCGGAATACGAGTATTTCATCTTCCGAGAAACGCCGCATTCTCTGCAGGAGAAAGGGTTTGAGAAGATGACCCCGCTTTCTCCCGGCTGGTTTGGCTACAGTGTGTTACGCGGTTCCGCCGCTTCGGAGTTTGTTCACGCCATCATTGACGGGATGCGGGCATACGATGTCGAATTGGAGGGAATACACACGGAGACGGGCCCCGGCGTCTACGAAACTGCGATTCGGTACGATACTGCGTGTAATGCTGCGGATAAAGCCGCGCTATTCAAAACTGGCGTCAAGGAGATCCTCGCCAGACATGGACTGGTTGCGACCTTTATGGCGAAGTGGAGTCCGGATTACCCCGGTTGCAGTGGGCATCTCCATCAGAGCTTATGGAATCTGGAGGAAAACGCCAATCTTTTCGCTGATGAATCAGAACCTTCGGGTATGTCTCAGACGATGAAGCACTACATTGCAGGGCAGATCGTTGCGATGCCGGATATGATGGCGCTTATCTGCCCGACCGTCAATTCCTACAAACGGATGGTCCCCGGTGCCTGGGCGCCGACAAACGCTTCCTGGGGAATTCAAAATCGAACCGCATCCATCCGAGCGATTTTAGGCACATCCGCCAAATCCACGCGCAGCGAATATCGACTGGCAGGCGGGGATGCCAATCCACATATCGCCATGGCAGCCAGCCTGGCGGCGGGATTATATGGCATCGAACATCAACTTGACCCCGGCGAACCTTTCACCGGTAATGCTTATGAAGCGTCCACTGAACAATTCGTGCCGCTGCCGCGCTCGCTCGAAGAGGCGACAGTGCGGTTAAAGGGGAGTGAAATTGCGCGTGCCTGTCTTGGCGATGCGTTCGTAGATCACTTTGTCATCACTCGCCAAGAGGAGATTGCAGAATTTCGTCGTGCGATCACGGACTGGGAATTAAAGCGTTATTTCGAGATTATCTGATCTATAACCCGAACAGTGTTGCAAAATCGGAGGTTGACCGATGCTACCCTCATCTCTTCAGTTGGTAATGTTTGATATGGCTGGTACCACCGTCGATGACCGGGTCGATGGATATCCGTTGATGGTAATCAGCATGATGCGGGCCTTTGCAGGGCAAGGTATCGAACTCACATCAGATCAGATTAACGCACATCGAGGAAAGCAGAAGCTCGAAGCTGTGCGAACCCTGCTGAAGGAGAGTGTGGTATCATCCTCTGACGATGCCGATTGCGTTGCGGAAACCATCTATCGCGACTTTGTCCGTGAGTTGCAACGCAACCTTTCGCGTATCTCGGAAATTGACGGTGCAACCGATCTGTTTCACTTTCTCAGATCCAGACAAATACGGGTTGGGGTGGGAAGTGGATTTCCAACAGAGATCGTCGAAGCGATTGTCTCTCGATTGGGATGGCAGGATAGGGGGTTGCTCGATTACATCGGCAGTGCAGAGCAAGTCGGTGCGGGGCGTCCCGACCCGCGGATGATCCATGACGCCATGCAAACACTTGGCATTACAGATTCACAAAGAGTCCTCAAGATTGGGGATACCGTTGTCGATATTCAAGAAGGGAAAAACGCCGGTGTGTGGACGATCGCTGTGCTAACGGGGTCTCAAACCGAAACGCAATTGATGGAGGCGGCACCGGATTACATATTGCCGAGTATTCGGAATTTACCTCGGCTGATGATGATTGAACAATGAAAGCGTTAGAAGGTAAGGAGAAGCAACATGGCAGAATCGCACCGCCTCGATGCGTTAATCGAGCAGTTGGAATATGGCGATGATGAGGAGCGCATGGAGGCAGTTTTAGGATTGAGTGAAATGGGGGAACCGGCGATTCCGGCGCTGATTGAGGAGTTAGGCAACATGGTCTGGGATGTTTGCGACGGTGCTGCGGAGGCGCTTGCCCGGATTGGTGAGGCGGCGATTCCGGGATTGATTGAAGTGTTGGGAGAAGAAGATCGGCATATCGCCATCAATGCCTCTGATGCGTTAGCGCGGATTGGCGAGTCTGCAGTGCCCGCTTTGATCGAGGCCGCCCGCGATACATTTGAGCAAGTGCGTGAACACGCCATTCATGCCCTCGGCATAATTGGTGAACCGGCTAAGGCGGCGGTACCTGAAATGAGTCAGGCCTTGCGCGATGGCGATCCGGATACGCGCGCCAACGCGGCGATGGCCCTGGCTTATATCGGTGAACCGGCGAGAGACGCCGTGCCAACCCTGATTGATGCACTGCATGATGAGTCGGATCGGGTCCGTGGATATTCGGCCTTTGCGTTGGAAAAGATCGGCACGCCTGAAGCAGAAAAGGCGCTACGTGAGTTATAGAAAAGCGCGAGAAAACTCCGTTCTTTAGGACGGAGATGAATCGCGCCTCCTTCTTTTTTGAGTGAAATATGTATACCGAATATGGTATACTCCATACATGAAGTTGCGTAAAACAAGGCACAGCGTATACAATATTAACTACCACTTTGTCTGGATACCGAAATACAGGCGTTCAATCTTAAATGGACAAATCAAAGCGGATTTAGAGGGACTGATAAAAAGTTACGCTTTGAAAAATGGGGTCGAAATTCTTTCCCTGTCCATTCAACAAGACCATGTTCACCTCTTTGTCTCTTCGCCGCCCCGCTTTTCGCCGTCGCAACTCATCAACCTCTTCAAGGGGGCAACAGCCAGAGAATTGCTCAAGCGTTACCCAAATCTCAAACGACGCGGCAGTCTGTGGACTCGATCCTACTATGTGGGAACAGCTGGAACGGTATCTTCCGAAACCATTCGACATTACATCGATGAGTGCCAAGAGCCATGAAAACCTTCAAATTCAAACTCCATAATCACAAGCGAAATCGCCATCTCAAACGACTCATCAATCTGGCTGCTGAAATTTACAACCACTGTATTGCGCTCCACAAACGATACTATCGGCTCTATGGCAAGCACTTGGGAGCAAACACGCTCA
Organism: Candidatus Poribacteria bacterium; assembly: GCA_027296925.1. Lineage (GTDB taxonomy): Bacteria > Poribacteria > WGA-4E > WGA-4E > PCPOR2b > JAPUIP01. The sequence goes on from JAPUIP010000434.1 coordinate 4,104, forward strand.
AAACACATCTGACCAAACTCAAGAAACTGGACAAATATGCTCACTGGAATCAATTAGGCAGTCAAGCAATACAAGACATTGCTGAACGCATCGACCGTGCCTACAAGCTCTTTTTTCGCAACCATAAAGCCGGAATCAAATCTGCGCCACCGAACTTTACGAAACGGGTCAAGTACAAGTCCTTCACGCTCAAACAAGCGGGATACAAACTCCTGGGTGACAACTATATCCGAATCGGTAAACGGATCTATCGGTATTTCAAATCCCGTGAAACTGAGGGCAACATCAAGACAGTAACCGTCAAACGGGATTCGCTTGGAGATCTCCTAATCTACATCGTCACGGATGCCACGACCACCGTCGAAGATGTGCCACGAACAGGTCAAAGCGTCGGGTACGACTTCGGTCTAAAAGTCTTTCTCACAGCGTCTGACGGGGTTGATGTCCAATCTCCGCTGTTTTTCCGTCAATCTGCCAATGGAGTCAAAACGGCTTCGCAAAACCTTTCGAGCAAAAAGCGCGGGAGTCACAACCGTGAAGGTGCAAAACTTAACCTTGCTCGGAAGCATCGGAAAATCGCCAATCAACGAAGTGATTTCCATTGGAAGCAGGCTGATAAAATCACCGATGAATATGACTTCATCTTCTTCGAGGACTTAAACCTCAAGGGAATGCAACGGCTGTATGGTCGCAAGATTGGCGATTTGGGATTCTACTCCTTCGTTGAGAAGGTGAAATACTACGGAGAAATCAAAGGCAAGCACATTGGATTCATTGACCGGTTCTACCCATCGTCGAAAACCTGTTCCGATTGCGGCTTTGTTTTCAAAGAACTCAAACTCCGTCAACGATCGTGGAAGTGTGCCGAGTGTGGCAGTGTTCACGACCGTGACCGAAATGCCAGTGTGAATATCGAAAGCGTTGGGACGTCAACGCTTGGGCTAGGTGATGTCAGACACCCTTCGGGAGT
>JAPUIP010000435.1 GCA_027296925.1 Candidatus Poribacteria bacterium
TTATATCCCAAGGTTAAAACGCTAGGGGTTTACGGGCTTGCCTACTAAGGCATATCCAGAAAAATAAGCCTTCCATCTGCTCCCGTCGGATTGCCAAATCTGACGGATCTGGATTTGGCAATCCAGATCGAGCGCAATCTGGGTTGAGCGAGTGGAAGATTTAATTTCTTGGAACAACCTAAGTATTCACAAGTAGAACGAGCAGCCTGCTCGTTTGAATGGGCAAGCAGCCCGTAGATAATGGCGGACACAATTTGAGAGAAATGGTGATACAATGATGATCTCTGTTGATATTAAAGCGTTGACGGAACTGTTGAATAAATTCTGCAAGGATTCGGTGACCAAAGCGGCAGGAATCTGTGTTTCTCGCGGTAACTATGAAGTAACCATCGAACATGTGCTTCTCGCGATGGCAGATAACACAACGGCGGATATCCAGCAGATTTTGCGTCACTTTGAAATCGAGCCAGCACGTCTGCTCAATCTGCTACAGCGAGATGTGGAATACCTACGGTCTGGCAATCAGGGAAGGCCAGTCCTCTCTCCCATCCTCATGGAGTTACTCCAAGAGGCGTGGCTGTTAACCTCGGTGGAATACCGGCTGAGTGCAGTTCGTTCGGGTACATTCTTGGCGGCATTGATTGCCAATCGGGCACGATATGGCGAGGGGCGTTATCTCGACGAATTAGAACACATCCAAAGTGATGTGTTACGCCGGGAATTGCCGGATATTGTTGCGGAATCGTCCGAAGAACCCGCAGCACTTGGTACAAAGGAACCCGGTGAGGCTGATGAAGGGCAACTTCCACAGGGTGATACAGCCCTCGCTCAATTTACGATCAACTTCACCGAGCGGGCACGAAAAGGCGATATGGACCCGGTCTTTGCTCGTGACCGTGAAATGCGGCAGATTATCAATATCCTCGGCAGAAGGCAGAAGAATAATCCCATTATTGTCAGCGAACCGGGCGTCGGAAAAACCGCTATGGTCGGGGAATTGGCGCGTCGTGTGGTCAATGGAGACGTGCCCGATATCCTCTGCAATGTCGAAGTCCTATCCTTGGATATGGGGCTCCTTCAAGCGGGTGCAAGCGTCAGAGGCGAATTTGAAAATCGGATAAAATCCGTCATCGCGGAAGTCAAGGCGTCGCCGAAGCCGATAATCCTGTTTATCGACGAAGCCCATACGATGATTGGTGCTGGAGGGGCTGCCGGAGGAAGTGACGCCGCGAATCTGCTCAAGCCAGCGCTTGCTCGCGGTGAGTTGCGTACCATCGCTGCCACAACGTGGTCGGAATATAAGAAATATTTCGAGAAAGACCCGGCGTTGGCGCGAAGATTCCAATTGGTCAAGCTTGAGAATCCAACGGACGCGGATGCAATCGTGATGCTACGGGGACTCCGCGAGAAATATGAAGAAGCCCATAATGTTCATATTTTGGATGAGGCTGTCGTCGCTGCTGGAGAATTGGGAAGCCGCTACATATCTGGCCGCCAACAACCGGATAAAGGTGTGGATTTGATGGATACGGCGGCCTCTCGTGTGAAACTCAGCCTGACGAGCAAACCCGACGTGATTGATGATACCGAGCGGCGAATTGAGACCCTTCAGAGGGAATTGGATTCGCTCCTGCGTGATAGGGAAACGGGTGCTGAGATTGAGGAAAGCCGAGTGGTTGAACTTGAAACCGCCATCGAGATTACCGAAGATGAACTCGATGCACTGACAAAACAGTGGCAACGAGAAAAGGAAGCGGCGGAGAAGGTCATTGCCATACGGAAGCAAATTGAAGGGAATGGAGGAATAGAAGAGGACGATGTGCCTGAAGATTCAGTCTTGGAGGATGCGGATGCCCTCAAAAAAGAACTGATCAAAGCGCTCGCCGACTTCCACGAGATTCAACGCGAGGAAGCACTCATCCATCTACAGGTCGATGCCGATGTGATTGCAAAAGTCGTGGGCGACATGACCGGGATTCCTGTGGGTAGAATGGTTCGTGACGAAGCGGAATCCATTTTGTATTTGGAGAACGCGCTTGGCGAACGCCTCAAAGGACAAAGCCACGTGATCGAAGGCGTGTCCCGTGGAATTCGAGCGGCAAAGGCTGGCTTGAAGAATCCCCAGGTACCCATGGGCGTCTTTCTGTTCGTCGGTCCCAGTGGCACAGGAAAAACCGAATGTGCGCTTACCGTTGCAGACCTGCTGTTCGGCGGCGAACAGTTTATGGCAACCATTAACATGTCAGAGTTTCAGGAGAAGCACACGGTGTCACGTCTTATTGGCTCTCCGCCCGGCTACGTCGGTTATGGCGAGGGCGGCGTTCTGACTGAAGCGGTTCGACAACGTCCCTATTCGGTTGTGCTTTTGGACGAGGTTGAGAAGGCAGACCTGGAGGTCATGAACCTTTTCTACCAAGTGTTTGATAAAGGCATGCTATCGGACGGTGAAGGTCGTATCATTGACTTCAAGAACACAATCATCTTTTTGACCAGCAACTTGGCATCAGATGTCATTACCAAGATGTGCCAATCAGAGAATCAACCTGATGTGGAAGAGGTGGCAAAGGCGATTCGACCGATCTTGAGTGACCACTTTAGACCTGCGCTTCTTGCCCGTATGACGATTGTCCCGTTCTTTACGATTTCCGCGGAGGTAATGCAGGATATTGTCGTGATTAAATTGAACCAACTCGGCGACCGTCTGTGGGAGAATCATCGCATCACGTTCGATTTTGACCCGAACGTGGTCCAACAGATTGCAGCACGATGCACAGAGGTGGAAACGGGCGCGCGGAATATTGATCACATTATGCGTGGAACGCTTTTGCCTGCCATATCAACCGAGCTCCTTCAGCAGATGACCATCGGTCCGCTACCCGATTGCTTGATGCTTGGGCTTGGTGATGACGGGAACTTCACATTTGAGTTCAGCGATCGGGAGTGATTATCATGCGACTGGCATCAGAAGCAGACTTTCTATTTAAACCGGACAGTTATAGCGGGGAGATTCGTGTCCTTGAGTTTAAAGGCATTGAAGCGATCTCTGAGCCATTCCACTATGTCTT
>JAPUIP010000436.1 GCA_027296925.1 Candidatus Poribacteria bacterium
ACTGAAGTGTTTACGAAGTCGAGTGGAACATCTACGCGAGGCAATGCCGTTTGATCGCATCCATATCACCATGTCATTGCGAGCCGTGTACGAACGCGGCATTCGTCTGTTCTTTGAATATTATCGCTACATCACCGACGATGACAGACAGAAACTGGCAGTCGGCGAATACGATGCGGCCTGGGTAACATGTAAAGAGAGAGATAGCGCGAGGCCCGCACTGCTTCCGCAAGAAGTTCGAGACGTCCTGCTTCGAGTTGTCGAAGCGCCATGATGGACTCGTGTTCTCTCAAACGCAACGGCACGACCTGACTCGTGCAACCTAACCCGAAACTCAAGGAGGAACGTAACATGCTATCGGTCAAACAACTCGGACATGTGGGACTCTACTGTACCGACGTGCAAAGATCCAAGGACTTTTTTACCCACATTCTCGGTCTCACTGTCACTGACGAAGACCCCGACGGCCGGATCATTTTCCTGAGCGCACAGCCAGAGGAAGAACACCATGAAGTTGCCCTCTGTCCCGGAAGAGATGTGCCGCCGGGCGCAAAGGTTGTCCAGCAGATCTCCTTCATCCTGGAAGATTTGGCGACCCTGAAGCAGTTTCACCGGCATCTCAAGGGGCATGATGTGCGCATCCGGAGCGTTGTGAGCCACGGCATTGCCTTTGCTATCTACTTCTACGACCCCGATGACAATGTAATTGAGGTCTACGCAAAGACACCCTACAAGGTGCCACAACCGCACTCGGAGGACATAGACCTCGAACTCACAGAGCGGGAACTGCTGTCCATCGCGGAAGCAAGCCGTCCATCGTAGCTTCGTTTGGAAGTCCGATGCAGCGGTCCCCGCTGTGTCCCGCCGGAGAACTTTAAACGATGAGCGCGTTGAACAGCAATTTGAATGTGCCGTGAGTTTGCGCTCGATGCTGGGGCCGGAAGCCGAAAAGGATGACCCGGCCCGCGCCATATTGTGCGGAGATCATCGCCGCCTTCTCAGCGATCTGATCTTCGCCAACCAGCCCGCCGCTCTGCAGGATGTCTTTCTCAGGATACTGGACGATGATCGTGTCTCTGTCGTTAAAAGCAGACGGCAGCACTTCAAATGCAGGGCCGCTCCAGAAGCATATCAGCGCTTCTTCTGGCATGCCATACGCGAGCGGGTGATCTGTGTCGATCTGCGCCTTCAAGGTCGAGCCCGGACAGAAGAATGCTTTCGACGGCTTATCCTTAAGGATATTTCTAATCCGTAAATCGAACTTCTCGATGGCAAAGTCACAGGCCTGGTTGAGCGCGACCAGCGTGCCGCCGTCTTCGACGAACTGTTTGATCGCTTTGATTCCCTCCTCCCCGATGCCGCTCCGATACTCCGGCGGCACATTGGCCTCCTTGAGCCGCTCCTCGATCTCTTCGCCCGTGATTAAGTCAGTTGAATCATGCGGGAGTATGAGGACGTCCATGTGCTGATTGAGGTTGCCGGCTTTAATATCATCGTCCTTTAGCGTTTGGTACGGAAAGCCGAACTGTTCCAGCAGCAATCGCGTCCAGCCCTCATCCATATTACCTCCCCAGTATCGCTGATATATGCCGATCCGCTGTTGCTTGGCTGGGTGATGTTCGGCTTCCAGCTCCCGTTGCAGGGCATAAAATGTAATGCCAGAATCGCGTGCGATTGCCTGGAGTTCATCCGCGGACTCGGCAGGAGCGACAAAGGTACCAGCCGTAAACCACTGATCTCCCACCGTTATCGCCTGGTCAAGGCGCCTTACCTGGACACCCTTGGCCACGAGCCGGTTGACGGCGCTGAAGCTGTCATTGAGCCTACCGTCGAAAAGATAGCCGACCGCTGATGCGCCGACTAGCTGCCCCGTCAGCGGGTCCGATGTTGTAACGGCTTCAAAGCTGCCCTCAACACTACCGCTCGCGGATTCCACATCGACCCCCATGATCTCCGCAATGGTGTCGGTTGCGGTGTCATACGGTCGAACCGGAGTGCCGTCCGGACTTCGTGTCCAGGCGTCGTCCGGGAAGAAGGTCCGTTCTAGCAACGTCTTAATGACACCCATCTTCGGTTGATTGAGCGGAATGCAGTACGTCCCCGCCGGATAAGTTAAGCCGTTGGCGGTAAAGTCCTGCGTGGCTTTCTGGATGTCCATGCCCTGAGCCAGAAGCTTGTTGATCAGTTTCACAACGGTGAGTGGATCGTGCTGCGCCGAGCGGATGAGGTATGCGCCAGTCTTACCCGCCGCACCGCGCGCTGTCTGCTGTTTTGCCTTCAGATAGGCGTTCCACAGGATCGTATCCCGATGCCTTGCCGCCAGGTCAAGCAATCCCCACGCCGAAATCCTCTGCTGCTCAACAATGTCCCGGAGTCGCCACCACCCCCCCGGCCACGGATGGGGAAAATTGGTCTGCGCTTTATAATGAGGGAATGCTCTCCGTGTTCCATCGGCTTGACCTTGCAGCTGCCCCTTGTGGATATATATCGGCGTTGCGAGCTGAGTATGCGCCGACTCCGTCAATAGGCTGGCGATGTTGTGATAGTTCCCCATCCAGTGAAAGCCAAGATGACTCCACGCCGGAAACATCGCGGCGTTGAGGACGCCGGTCACTCCCGCCTCCTCTAGCTTGTATGCCATGTGTGCACCACACCAACTGATCTCCCGCCATATCAGCGGATCAGCGTGTGGGTGGATGGGCTCACAATACGGCGCCACGTATAAGCGAGCCCCATACGTGCCCATCTCGTGATGGTCCTGATACACTTGCGGATGCCATTCCTGAAACATGATTTGTGCGACATACCGGGACTCTACCAAATTCAGCATGAAAGCGTCACGGTTGTTGTCGTGTCCCGCATATTTGTGATACAGCCAGGGAAGGGTACAGCCCTCGTATTCTGTGTCGATATATTGGTTGTACCAATCGGTCACCATGAGCTGACCATCTGGATTGAAGCACGGCGTGAACAGACAGATCACGTCATCCAGGATGCGTTGCGTCTCCTCATCATCTCTTGTAATCAGATCGTAAGCGAGTTCCGGCGCCATCTGCGTGCTGCCGATCTCTGTAGCGTGCAGCCCCATCGATTGGTAGATAACCGTCTTGCCCTCGCTCACCAGTTGCTTTATCGCTTCCTCCGATAGACCGCGCGGATCGCTGATTTGGGCGTTTATCTCCTGGAGATGTGCTAAATTCGCCAGATTGGCAGGCGAGGAGATAATCACCAGCAGGAAGGGGTGCCCCTCTGTGGAAGGCCCCATATCGATGACCTGAATTTTGTCGCTCTGCTTCGCCAACTGCCAGAAGTAATCGACGATCTTATCCCAGCGGGCTATTTTCCGGTCGGTGCCAAGTTGGAATCCAAAGAATGCTTCAGGAACAGTTACTTGTTCATTCATGATCGTTTCCTCGATATATGTAGTCTGGTTTGGAACTCAGATATTATCGCACAAAAAAGCGATCCTTTCACCACTTATTTTCTTGAATTCGCTTGACTAGAATGGGCGAGCCCCAATTTCAAACAAGCGAATGCTTAAATGCCGGAATTTTCCACACGGGTGTGTTGGAGATGCCGACACGCTTTGGATGGTGAATGTCGCCCGGACCGCGTCAATACTGATCAGTGGTTTTGGCACGTCTGTTGCTTTCTACTTCTTTGGTACAGAACCGGGGGACGCTGAATAATCAACTGATGCCGAATCATAGTAGACGCTTCAGTCTCCCCTCTTTGGTAGTTACGGGCACGGTACGCTACTGCGACCACTATATGGAGGATAAAAAAATGAAATACCATCGGAGTGTTATCATCGCACTAATACTATTCAGCATTTTGTATCCGTCGACGGGGTTGAGCGAAGCAATCACACGAGAAATGGTTTTTAGCGTGAACGGCGAGATCGAAGTTCCCCTAGATGTTCCCGCCGGCACAGCGTTTAACCTGACGATTGACGATATTTCGTTTGAAGTGGATCTGTCCATTTCCGCCGGTGATCGGATCGCGTTTCAGACGAACGTCTCATCGCGGAGTGGAACCATTGAACATGGGCCGGATTCGGTGACATTACATCCGGGGGAATATACCATCAGAGAACGATATTCGGGGCGACTCAGTTCCCGAGATCCACTCCTGGGCGTGCCGTTGGCTGTGCTCCAGAGTGTAGAGATCTCGCGTCGGCTGTCTGTTACCCATACCACCGATTACACGGTTGGAATTCGCGCCCAACTACAGGATCTCCGCCCGCATGTCGCTGAGGGACCGTTGACCATTTCTGGGGACTTCCCGGATATCATTGATAGAAACATCCCACTGACGCTTGAGGTCACGGAGCCGTTGAGAGCCGGCGATAAGGTCCGGTTCAGAATCGATTTCCGAATGAAGATTGTATCGGATACGCGCGTGAAAGCCTCAGCACTTCCGCGTCTTTTTGTTGAGGTAATTCCGGAGGGCTTGGATCAAGTCGTCGCACGGGTGAAGGTGGCGGATGTGACAAATCTCTTTGGCTTCCAATTTGACTTACATTTTAACTCTAAACTCTTGAAAGTCACACGGCTTGACGAGGGAAGCTTCCTCAAGCGTGGCGACGCGGACACCTTCTGGCGAGCACCAGAAATCAAGAATAAGACGCGCAGACTGAACGGTGTTCTGGGGACCCGTCTGACACCCGGCGGCGTCAGTGGCGATGGGACATTAGCAACAGTCACCTTCGAGGTTAGAAAGCCGGGTACGAGCACGCTTGAGTTGAACGGTGTCAAATTGCTAAATGAGGCGGGTCATCAGATCGACGCCGTAATCGAGCCGGGTAACGTGAATACAAACCTCCCAGTGTCGGCGACGCTCCGGGTCGTTCCACAGATCGTCGATGCCTTTGTTGTCGCTGAAGTCCAGATCCATGACGCAGTCAATGTCAAGCGATTCTCCGTAGATCTGGTTTTTCCACGGGGACTGCAACCCGTCGGTGTCAACAAAAAGCGCCTCCGAGGCACCGTCATCCGAGAAATCACCGAGCCGTCGACTTTCAGATTTCAGATCTACGATGGCGGCAATCTGGACTTCGTCCTGCAAAATGGGAAATTGACAGGAGAATCCGGCCGCACTGAAGTCCCGGTGATGGAGCCCGGTTCGATCACCGTGGTCGCCTCCCCCGCGTGGGATATCAACCGCGATTACAAGGTTAACCTTTTTGATATTGCAGCATTGGGGAAGAGTTTCGGCAAAAGCATCTCTGAAGACGCGCGTCCGAATCCTGATGTCAACCGAGATGGCATCGTGGACATCGTCGATTTTGTGCAGATCGGATTGCACTTTGGCGAGGAATACAGTCCCGTTCCAGGTGCCCCGGCTGCTCCAGCCATTGCACTGGAAACGTGGGTTCCGCAACGGGTTGATGCGACGCAGCTATCGACTTTGCAACAGATGATGCGTGAAGTGACCCGACATCCCCTGGCCAATACGCCGGCGTTTATGAGGTCGCGTGAGTTGCTGGCCAAATTGCTTTCCGCCGCCAGTGAAGTTCCGGCGCAAACACGTCTGCTTCCTAATTTCCCAAATCCATTCAATCCGGAAACCTGGATGCCCTATCAGCTCGCGGATGATGCGACTGTGAAGATCTCGATCTATAATGCTGACGGGCGTCTCATTCGGAGCCTGATGTCAGGCAATCAGCTTAAAGGCTCATATCTCACAAGAGATAAAGCTGCATATTGGAATGGACGGAATGATACGGGGGAATTGGTGACCAGTGGACTCTATTTCTACCATTTGACAGCGGGAGATTTTACGGCAACGAAGCGGATGGTGATTCTGAAGTAGAGCTCGGCTACAGCAAATTATCCAAGAGTCCAAATGACTAAAGCGCCGATGTGAATCCCGGTCTATCAAGGACCTCGCGTCGGTGCTTTTTTTGTGCCAAACCGCTAAAAAAATATGCGACTCACTTTCCCACCAACTCTTCCCCCATACGTTTAAGACCGGCAGTCAGACCCCCATCCACGACAAGGGTTGTGCCCGTAATAAAAGACGCCTCGTCCGACGCCAGGAAGAGCGCCGCCGCTGCGACCTCTTCAGGCTGACCAATGCGTTGAAGCGGATACCATTTTGACAGACGCTCGAAGAGATCCGGGTCTTTTTCGAGAACCGGCACCCAAGCCGGCGTCTGAATGGACCCCGGACAGATCGCATTGGCGCGAACCTGATGTTCCCCATAGCGCACAGCGATATTTTGCGTCAGAGAAATAATGCCGGCTTTGGCTGCGCTATATCCTTCCTCGCCGAGCCCGAGCAGGCCGTTCACCGACGCAATATTGACAATGGCTCCGTGTCTCCGGTCGATCATGTGCGGCAGCACCGCCTTACTACAGAGAAACACGCTCGACAGACAGCCTCGGATATTCTTGTCCCACAGGTCTTCATCAACGGTGAGTATGTCATCGCCGTCACAGAAGAAAGCATTATTAACCAGAATATCAACGCCACCGTAGACTTCAATCGTCTGGCGTACCAATGCCTTCACTTCAGCGGCGACCGTTACATCGGCGTGCACAAACCGTCCAGCCCCACCTGCGGCTTCGATGTCCTCAACAGTTTTGATACCGCTTTCATCGTTGATGTCTGCCACAACGACTTTGGCGCCTTCACTGGCAAATCGGTGGGCGGTGGCACGTCCGATGCCCGATCCTCCCCCCGTAATCATCGCTATTCGATTGAGCAATCGCACGGTTTCTTCTCCTTACTTGTTGCGCTTGCAGCCGCGTCATCGACTTTAGAAATTGACAATCAGCTTGAATCCAGTTAATATACAGCCCTTTGGACAGATTGTCAAGTCCGTAACAACGAACGCTTTAATGAAGTTGCCTATGCTACAAAAGGATGATAAAATACCTTCTTGCGTACATGCGCTGCGAGGAGTCGTCATGTTATGGGAAACAGCAACCGCGCCGTATATTTCCGCCTTTCATTGATGATGTTTCTGCAATTTTCCCATATTTTCAATCTGAGAAGGAACCGCTTGATTCAATTTCTTATCTCTGGAGGAAATGAATGGCTATTGATACATCTACACTTTTGGAGGCTTTAGATTCTGTAACTGCAATTCCGATTATCCCCTTTGATGGCGATGCAATCGATTATGCTGGACACGCAAAAAATATCGACTACCTGATGCAAAATAACTATCTGGAAGGCGACCGCCAGCGCGTGATTGCGATTGCCGGGACGAGTCTCATCCATCATATCGACGCTGAGGAACAGGTCCGCCTCATGGATGCCACCGGACGCCAGATGGGGCAAGATGGCATATTGATGTCAGGGCTCGCGCCGAATCCGATTGGGGGGGCAGGGAAGCTGGTCGAAGCGCAATCGAATCTCTCGCGTCCGCCAGATGTTTATCTGCTGATGCCGTTGACGGGACTATCAAATTCCCAAGGCATATATGAGCAGTACATGAAATTTGGTGAAAAATACGGTGAATCCTGCGGTGCGCGTTTTCTCTACTATTTCCGCCAGAAGCGCGACCTTGAGGCTGTTATCCGTCTGATTAACGATTCACCTCACTTCGTTGGCGTGAAGATTGGTACGGACGCAGAAGATGTTGAACCACTTGTCAACGGCGTGGGAGATAGCGGTATCGTGGTCTGGGGCATCGGCGATCGATGCACACGTCCCGCGGAACTCGGCGCGAAAGGGCATACATCAGGTATCGCCGTGCTGTTTGCTCGCGCCTCCGATGAAATTAACAACGCCCAGCGTCGCGGCGACTACGAAACTTCCCGCCGAGTCGAGGCGGATATTTCCGAGCTTGAAGAGCTCCGCTTTATGAACGATCGGATCTATAACTATTCGGCTGTCGTGGAAGCGATGATTCTGAGCGGTTTCGACGATATTGAAGGCGGAGGAGGAGGACCATTCAATCCGCGTGTGCCGCCGGAAATTGCGCAGCGCGTGAAGGAGGCTATCGAAGGCTGCAAACCTTATCATTAGACGTTATACGCCATGCTGCTCCTGCCCAGATGATCGGATGACCAAAGGGGCCCTGATGGTACTGCAATCAAGATTTTTGAGTGTTTATCTCGTTCTCTGTCTGATTTATGCCGTGTTTCCCTTCATTGCCGCAGAAGCGCCAAACAAAAAGTTGACCTCCAAAGATTTCTACCATCAGATGAGCTATGCTGCGCACGGAGTTGCATTCGACGATGCTCACCAACAAGGAAGGTCAGGTTTGGGGCAAAATGGCACCGCTGCCCCCTTTACGAATTTGGATTTTCTGCTTGAGGAAATTCAACGCATGAACCAATCAGCCGGGGAATAAAGGCTCGATGAGCATCAAAAGCAATAGCCATGTGAGGCTACGCTAGCAGACTTGATACGTGGAATTAAGCTTGAGTATCTATGCAGGAGGATGCAATGAACATAAGATTTGAAGGCATTTTGACACCAACAGTAACGCCTCTCGATGAAAAGGAGCGCGTTGATGAATTGGGTTTTGTGAAGCATCTCAACCGTCTAATCGACAACGGCATACACGGCATCTACCTTCTGGGCACCTCCGGCGAGTTCGTTTCGCTGACAAATGCAGAACGTCAGCGCGCTATGGAGATCGCGGTGAACGCGGTTGACGGGCGTGTGCCGATTATCTGTGGCGTGATGGATTCAAGTACCCAGCGGGTGGTTCAAAATATCGAACTCGCCCAGGAATTTAAGATCGATGCGGTTGCCGCAACGCCGCCTTACTATTACCCCGCAACCAGCGACGCCGACATCGTCGAGTTTTACACGACCATTGCCCAAAGCACCGATTTGCCGGTGATTATCTACAATATCCCCGTGATGGTGAAAACGGCGATTAAACCCGAAGTTGTGCGTGAACTAGCGGAAGAGCAGGAAAATATCGTCGGCATCAAGGATAGCACAGGAGATTGGACGAATTTCCTGAAAATGTTGATCTATCTCGGTGACCACGAGAATTTCTCGATCCTGCTCGGCTCCTACACGATGGCGGGCGTGGCAATCATGTTTGGAGCAGAAGGCGCGGTGATCTCGATCTCGAACGTCGATCCCAAGCGGTCGGTTCAGTTATACAACGCGGCGAAGAATCGAAATATTGATGAGGTCGATCGCTTGCAGAAACAGTTTATGGGACTGAGTCAGCTCTACACCTACGGCTCAGCCCCCAGTTGCTTGAAAGCCTGCCTGGAAGTGCTCGGCGTCTGTCGTGATTGCACAACGAGTCCGCTCCTGCCGATCGGCGAGACGGAAAAAGGTGAATTGCGTAAACTGCTGACCGAGTATGGGGTCATCTAACATGCAACGTGGAACGCGATCTCTTATAGAACTCAAACTCCGTCAACGATCGTGGAAGTGTGCCGAGTGTGGCAGTGTTCACGACCGTGACCGAAATGCCAGTGTGAATATCGAAAGCGTTGGGACGTCAACGCTTGGGCTAGGTGATGTCAGACACCCTTCGGGAGT
>JAPUIP010000437.1 GCA_027296925.1 Candidatus Poribacteria bacterium
GCACCGGCGTACTCACCGTATGTTGATCAACACTTCCCCCAACGCGTGTTCTGGGGCGACACCCACCACCATAGCTCGTTTTCGGTGGACTCGGGCATGTTCGGCAACACGCTTGGGCCGGATCAGTCGTTTCGTTTCGCGCGAGGCGAGGAAGTGACATCGAGTTCGGGTTTGAAGTGCTTTCGTCCCATCTGTCTTTCTCCTTATCTCCACTGAAATTCTCCCTCAATGGGTGGAGTCGTTCTAGGGGGTCAGGTCACGATCATGATCTTGCACGCAGGATTGTGAGGGCGACTACGGACAGCCATCTCGTATTTGATGAGCTGCGAACACCTCACGCCCTATTTACAGATGACGAACCTGTGGACCCTGATATGCCGGGAAACGTTGAACACCGCGAACTCTTTGTGCGCTACAAGGCGCGATCGCGGCATCTTGCAGAAGTGCGGCAGGAACGGACAGCGGTGCTTTTTGAGGCTATGGCACTTTGGGACGATACCGACTATGCAGCTCGTCTCGGCGAGCTTCTCAATCAGTTCGCTCCGTTAGAGCAAGCAGTGCTGGACGAAGCAACAAGCTATGTCGGCAGCATGATTCCTAGTATCGGCGACTCACCAACTATTGATCGTAATGTTCTATTTGCTCCGCTTGATACGAGCGTACTGGACGAACCGAATGCAAAGTATCAGGCTATCAAAGATGAAATCTTGCAGCATCTACGGCCGAAGATTCGGTGCCCGTTCATGACCCCGATTGAGAATCACCAATTGGTGTTTCACGAGCAGGGACTCTGCGACCACGGCGCGGGTGCCACCAGGGCCCATGAGTTTTGCGATGGTGGCTATCAGATGGACTAGAAGGATGGCGAGGTCACGCATTGCCCCTTCATCCTAACCATCAGACCACGCATGGCAAGACTTGGAAAGGGTGCGCCATTGACTTAAAGTGATAAAGCCTGAACGTAATTTCAAGAATGGATAAAGTTTTTCTGGCAATCTATTGTCTCATGGCTCCTTTAGCCGCTCGGGCAGATGGGCCGCTAGAGCACGACGTGTCCCAAGCATTCGTCGAGATCCTGAAGGACGAGTATCACAATCGTTCCTTTGCGTACCTGGTGAGCGGCCGGATGGCCAAGAACTCCTCGCATGCGGAGATAAAGCGATACTGGGTGCAGTTCTTCGAACTAGAAAAGCACAATCGGCAGATTTACATTCAGAATGCGGCGGCATTTTCGATGGACCCTGAGCCGGGAGTCTGGAATCATTTGCGAGCTTACGCTGTGTCGGTGTTTCTGAGGTTAGCCTCGGAAACCACTATGACAAAGCTCTTAGAGAACACCAAAGAGTACATCCCAAGATTGGAACGTATGCGGGAGATTGGCCCGGTTTTCCATCGCGAGTTTCTTGATTATGTGGTTGCACAAGAATCGGTTATTGCTGAGTCTGCAAAGCATTACTTGAACAAAGATTTCGACAGGGCTGAGTCCGTGATAGAGGTCTTTCTCAGCCAGCAAGAACGTTGAAGGGCGCAGCTTTACCCAGCTAGATCGAAAAAACTGTGCTGGGCTACTATACTTCGGTGCTAATTGTCGGATTCCGTAGAGGAGCCGCCATTCGTTCCGTTGATCTAACCATCGACTTTACATTCGTAGGGTTGAACTTCCACCCCCGGCTGCCAGCCCCAGACACGAAGACGTGTGGGGGGCGAATTAGTAATTCATAGCGCAAATCGCCTCGAAATCCAAGGCTTGCCAATTCCGGTGTGATCGGTAGGCTCTTCGGATCGTGCGAGACCTTCTCACCCTTTTCATTCACCTGATCGTGACCACCGCCCGCCAGCGCCAGAAGTGCTACTACGGAAAGAGGAATTACCCTATCAGCTACAAGCTGCGTAAACTAACTTTGAAACTGGACCAGTTAATGCAGGCAGGCCAGTGTCCCATCGCAGTCTGGACCAGCGGGCGCCAGGCTGGCCGGGGGGCGACTCGATAGGGCGGTCGAGCAACCGAACCGTCGCTGAAGCAGTGTTCGGCGGGTTGCACCAATGAGCGTGATTGGCAGCAAATATGGTTATTGCGCCCTTCAACGCTTATAGCTCAACCTCGTCTGCCAGGAGGATTCCTGGCGTTGGGGTATCTTCAAGACTCCATCCACCCATCAAGTAGTGATGCACGATGCGGATTGACGTCAGTCCGATGTGCTCATCGAATCCGTCCAGATCACCAAAGCGCTCTTTCAAACTGTTCCCAACATATCCGTGCATGGCGTCCATGACCCAGATGGGTACGAACTCGACGAACGCCTTTTGGGTCTCTTCCTGTATGGCCTCAATGTAATCACAGCCTTTCTCAAATTGAGCTCGGGTCGTGACCTCATAGCGTCCCGGGACGAACGTGTCCCATTCCAGATCCAGAAAGCCCCGCATGAATTTGACAAAATTCCAGATGTGGTAATCAGGCATGAGCCCGTAACGGGCATTGGACAGAATGGTGTCCGACGAGAATAGCAGCTTCTCCTCTTTGAACCACGCGCTGAGGTGTCCGGTGCCGTGGGTAGGTCCCGGATTGAGCAGGACCAGATCAATTCCGTCAACGGTAATCTGGTTCTCCTTTCCGGAAATGACGTTGGTCGGCTGACGTTGTCCTTCCGCTTGGCGGAGCTTGATCACCTTGGCGCACATTTCATCGGCAATAATGTCCGCATTGGGTGCCAGGTCCTCGGCGAAGCCCGCGTGGTCCAAGTGATCATGCGAGTAAATCACGGTGCTGATTGCCTTACCCGGTATCGTCTCGGCGATCGTCCGGCCGTAGGCACGCGCCCTGCCGGGCGTGCCGAACGTATCGAAGGCAAGCACGCTATTTTCGGCTTCCAGAAAGATCGTGCGATAGACGCCGTCGCTAATCGACCACAGTCTATCGGATAGCTTTTCTACCTCCATCTCAGGCTCTTCTGCGAGGTAAGCTTGCGCCTTGTCGCTGGTAAACAAGCCCTTATTTTCACTCATGGTTCTCTCCAGCTCCTCGCTCTAAAACGGCTGAGTGTTCGGTTGATAATTTCCTTCTATTCCCCAGCCGCCAGTGAGGTATTGTTGCATCATGCGTGACAGATTCATGGCGCAATATTCGTCGTAACGGAACAGTTTACCGAAATCCGGGCCAAGCTTTTCATCTGTATACTTCGTCATGCTCGGCCAGTCATGGGGATCGACGCCATCAATAATGGCTTGTTGCGCGGACTCGGCCATGAGATCGTAGAATTCCAGGCTCTCGATGAATCCCTGCCGGTCTGTCATCCAGAAATGTCCAGGAACGAAAACGTCCCAATCCAAACTGAGAAAGCGCTTCATCACGGGAACGTAGGGCGTGAAATGCCAATCCGGGAAGAACGCGTAGCCGACCCCCGGTATGACGGTATCGACCATGAACAACACTTTGCTCTGAGGGAAGTAAGCCGCAATATTACCGTCGCCATGGGTCGGGCCGGGGTAGAGCAGCTCGAAGTAAACGCCGTCGATTTCGTATGCTTTGCGCTCGCCCTCCCACGTCTCCGTAGGGGTGGTTTGGCCATCCGATTGCCGGGCTACCACGACGTCGTGGCAGAGTTTGTGGGCGATGATGTCGGCATTGGGCGCAAGGTCCGCCGCGTATCCGGTATGGTCCAGATGGTCATGCGAATAGACAATGGTATGAATCGATTTCTTCGGGAAAGTACGCTGAACGGCACCTGCGTAAGCTCGCGCGGTGCCCGGCGTCGTCAGAGTATCAAAGGCAATCACGCCTTTGTCTCCCTCCAGAAATATCGACCGGTAGATACCTTCAGTGACTGACCAGATCTTGTCCCTGACAGGGACGTAGGTAATGTCTCTCCAGGTACCCAGGATCGGCATCGGGTGTTCGATCGTGAAAATCCCACAATGTTCACGTGCCGATTGGACGGTATCGTTGTTGCCGGTTTCGTCTGACACTGCTAATTACCCCTTGTGTGAAGTGCGGATCGTGCGGTGTGCTCTGTCATCAGCCTTTGTCTTCTAATGGCTGTTCTGATGCCCGGACCTGACTAGATATCAAGAATATCATACCGCAGCTCGGCCAATCAGGAAAAAGATTTACCGAAATTGGCAATCGAGACACGAGGCAGTTTTGGCAGACTAGATGTTTGGCCGATCCGTTGAGGGAAAGGGGCATGCACTCGACAGCCATCTCCGGGGGCGACTGTACGGGTCCGACATCGTGAGCGAAACTTGGGCACCGTGGCAGTCAAAGCGTTGGGCAAACCGCAGGACCCTGGTGTTCGCCGAGGCCCTAGAGCGGTGGGACCGGGCGATGCAAGGACCCGTGCGCTATTCCAATGGTCTCATCTGCATGCACATTGCGTTCTTAGGACAAGGGACCGAAACTAGGTTTCGTTACGATGCAGTCGTGGACATGGATGTAGTAATAGTCGCTGCTAGACGAACCCCCATCGGGAGCTTTCTTGGTAGCCTCAGTAGCATGCCCGCGCCCGGTCTGTCCTCTCCGCCAGGCTTTCCGATGCACTGCTCGCGTAGAAACCGTAGCCTTTGGCCTCCAATTCCTCCTTGGGGACGACTCCATGGAGAATGAAGTGAGTTCACTCAATGCACTGGACCTATTTGACGTACGCTCATTGCTTAGTGAAGAGGAGCTGATGGTGCAGGAGACTGTTGCGCGTTTCGTCGACGACAACGTCTTGCCCATCATCAGAGAGTGTTTCGAAGAGCATCGATTTCCTGAGCAGCTCGTGCCAGAAATTGCGAGCCTCGGATTACTGGGAAGCACATTTAACGACTATGGCTGCGCGGGTCTCAATAGCGTTTGCTACGGCTTGATCTGTCAGGAGCTCGAACGCGGTGACAGTGGCTTGAGGAACTTCGTCTCTGTGCAGAGCCCGCTCGTGATGTACCCGATTCACAGCTTTGGCTCAGATGAGCAGAAAAACCGATGGTTGCCCGCCCTCGCGCGAGGAGAGGCTATCGGCTGCTTCAGCCTGACGGAATCCCATGGCGGGTCTGACCCGGGCAACATGAAGACTCATGCCAAACAGGACGGCGGTGATTGGATTCTCAACGGTTCCAAGATGTGGACCACAAACGGCAGCATCGCCGATGTCGCGGTTGTGGGTCCCGAAAATTTATGCGGCCTTGGGTAAGTAATAACGATGGAGTCCGTGAGCAGCTTGAAACTCGCCGATTTGCGCTGGCTTGGCGAAGCGTACGGGTCGATGACGAGAACGAGTACCGAGCTCATCGAGCGCAGTGGAGTACCTCTGTTTTCCGGCAGAAGGGTCGCGTAGCCGTGTTCTGCGAGGCGCGCCCCGGACTCTCGCCAGAATTCGTGGCGGAGATTGAGGGATTGCTGACGACATACAAGTGCGAATGACCGCTTTCCCGAAAGCAGACATTCGCGAGAGGTGTTTCAGAGGCTGCCTCTATGTCCGCTTATGGCCGAAAGCAGCCGTCCGTTAACATCGGTTAACGGTAACTTTAGTCTCAATAGCGGCCGCTCATATGCTAGATTTCGAAGTTGAAGCTAAGGTCGCGAATCGACCCGTAGACGACATTCGGACCGCAATATTGATCGCATCCTTAAAGTCAGTGCAACTTGCGATATCAGTCGGAGTCATTGGGCTGTTCTGGCTGATTTATCCTGGAGCAATGGTAATATTCGCAACAGTTGCGGGGCTATGTTACGTGGCCGCGGCTGTTGGCGCGTTCTTTGATATGAAGATCTCGATCTGGCTCGCGTTATTGTTTAGCATTCTTACTGCGATCCTTTCCACGTTGGGGGTTAGCAGGTTTCTGCGGAA
>JAPUIP010000438.1 GCA_027296925.1 Candidatus Poribacteria bacterium
CCTACGAGGGCAAAGAATACGTCGAACAAGATCTGGTTCTGTCAGAGTGGGTGCCAGAACTCAAGGTGAATATTGAGATCGGCGCGCTTACAGATGATCCATCACAGGTTAAGGTTCGCCAGCATAGCATCATCATTACGCTGCCTCCCGGCGATCACGCGCCCGACAAAGCGGTTTCGGTAATGGAGATGATAAAGGTTGAAAATACGAGTGATTTCGCTTTTCAAACCTCACTCGACGGCCGGGCGACGGGGCTATATTTCAACCTGCCGGCTGGCACTGAAAATGTCCAGCTCGATCAGATCTTTAAGCAAGATCTAGTGGCAACCTCAAACCGGCTGACCTCGAACCAGCCATTGGCGCCGGGAGAATCAAGTGTGGGGTATTCTTACCTGATGCACACTGAATCCGGCGTAGATCTCTCGCGAATGCTGACGTTCGATACCGAGCAACTTTATGTGTTCGTCGCCGGCGGAATCCCATTAGCCCCGCAATCGGGGCTTTTCGGCGCGGGGCGTCAGGAACGCATCCACGAGATGGTTTACACGATTTATGCAACCAATCCAGCCAGCCCATTATCGGCCGGGCAAACGGCCGATCTGCGACTCAAAACGGCCTCCGTCGCTCCAGCGCCTCAAACTCACAGTGGGGGTACGGCTGAGCGGCCGTCTGAGCCCAAGATGATCGCATTAATCGCAATCGCGGCTGCCTGCGCAGGCGGTTTTTTGGTTGCGGCGATTTTCAAAATCCGATCACCGGCGGCGCAACCCGCCGAACCTCAAGTGCCTCAATCAACCCCTGATGCGAGTTGGCTACGCAAGCTGGATGCCGCTGACCTTGAGCGTGCGCGAATTGCACGGCTGGAGATGATTACGCGGTTGGAGGAGTTGTACGAAAAACGCGAGATTTCCGAGCGGATTTATAAGCGAATTCGGAAAGAACAAGCCGATCGACTTGCGGCTGTCCTTGAGCGAGCCCAGCAGTGAGGAGAATTCACCATGGCTGCTAAGGGAATTCCTGATATGAAAGATGGAGTGCTATCTATCGCAACTCTCAAAAGCCTCGATTCGATGACCGAAGAGGAATTTGTCCAATGGTGTGATGAGGATGTCCGCGCGGAGTATGTTTACGGAAAGGTCATTGTAATGTCTCCAGAATCCGTACGAGATGAACGGATGCGTTGGTTTATTGGAAGCCTTCTCAGGGATTTTGTCGAATATTATGACCTCGGTGAAATTTTCGGCCCGAATCTCCAAATCCGCCTGCAGTCGCGGTTAAGGCGAATTCCAGATCTCATGTTTATTGCCCGTGAGCACCTTCACCAGCTTCGAGAATCACACTTTGAAGGCGCTCCTGATCTGGCAATGGAGATTGTTTCGTCAGATAGTCGGGAAAGAGACGAGCAGGACAAATACCAGGAATACGAAGCGTTTGGTATCCGCGAATACTGGATCATTGCGCCGTTAACCGAACAAATCGATGTGTATCGCCTAACCGATCATGGGACATATGAGCCACTTCTCCCCGCATCTGGTGTCTACCACTCTACCGTTATCCCTGGCTTTTTTCTAAACTCCCAATGGCTCCGGCAGCAACCCCCACCCAAGAAGCGCAATATTCTGCGTGAATTCGGCATTCTGTAATTCCACATCCACAATGATACTTCTGCAAGCTACGCAAATTACGAAACGCTTCGCTCATCGGATGGTTCTGAACGGTGTGGACCTCGATGTGCAGGCCGGCGAAGTCGTGGCGATTTTTGGTCCAAACGGCGCGGGTAAAACAACACTCATCAAGATCTTGTCAACACTCGTCAAACCCACATCTGGCGCATTTCAAATCGCGGGTATCGATGCCATCGCCAATCCGTTGCGTGTTCGTTCATCGCTGGGGGTCGTTGCTCATGAGCCGTTTGCCTACCTTGAATGGAGCCCCTATGAGAATCTGAAGTTTTTCGGGCGTCTCTACGGCGTTGATGCGTTAGAGGAACGGATCGCAGACCTTCTCGCTGATGTTGAACTCACCCCGTTTGCGCACGAACCTGTAAGGATCTTCTCCCGCGGCATGACCCAGCGATTCATGATTGCCAAAGCACTCATCCATGATCCGACACTGCTGCTCTTTGACGAGCCATTTTCAGGACTCGATGTCGCCGCGAAACAGTTTGTGTTAAAGCTGATCCAGCAGGAGCGGGCACGCGGCAAAGGGCTTATCCTCACCACGCACGATACAGAGTTGGGATATCACGCCGCATCTCGTTTCCTTTTCCTGTTGGACGGACAGATTGAACCGGTCGCGGAGAAAGCGGAGATTGAACTGACGGAATTATCCCGTCAGTATGAGCAACGGCTGAAAAAATGAAAGGATTCCGTCAAATCATCTGGCTGATTCGCAAGGATCTCGCCCTTCAATTTCGCACGAAGGACACGCTGATCCTGATCTTCGTGTTCAGCATATTGGTGGTGCTCATTTTCAGTTTTGCGTTCGGACCGATTTTTCCCGACGACCCGGAAGACCGTGCAAAGCTAGCGGCGAGTGTGCTATGGACCGCTTTCTCATTTGCAGGAATTATCACCCTGAACCGATCCTTTGATCTGGAACGCGCAAATGGGGCGATACAAGGGGTGAGGCTCACCGGTGTCGATCCGAGTAATTTTTACCTCTCCAAGGTAATAAGCACCCTGGTTTTCCTCACCATGCTCGAACTGATTGTCACCCCGATTGCGCTTCAATTCCTGGAAGTGCTCGATGTCTTACCCGCGATCGTGCAAGAACGGCTACTCCTGACGCTGCTGAAACTCATCGGTGTCCTTGCGATTGGCACGCTCGGCTTCTGCGCGGTCGGCGTCATTGTATCCGGGATTTCCACCAGCACGCACGGAAAGGAGAGCTTGCTCTCTGTGGTCTTGTTGCCGCTGATCTTCCCTGTGATTATGGCAGGCGCGAAATGCTCCGTATCCCTCTTGACAACGGGCGGGCTCGAAGGAAATTTCTGGATTTCAATTTTAGTTGTGTATAGCCTTGTTTTCTTGGCGAGCGCATATCTACTCTTTGAGTTTGTTATCGAAGGGTGAGGAAGGAGAAAAATGACACGGGTCCAACTGATTGGGATTCTCGCAACACTTTGCTTATTTATGGCCCTCTATTTCGTTTTCAGTTATGCCAAAGTCGAAGCAACGATGCTAGAGGTGCAGAAGATCTTCTACTTCCATGTATCCTCAGCATTCACTGTATTTATTGCTTTCGGCGTGACCTGTTTGTTCAGCATTCTCTATCTCATCAAGCGAAAAGACAGATACGATATGATCGCCGTTGCATCGGCAGAGCTTGGTATCGTTTTCTGCACGATCGTTCTACTGACAGGGCCAATCTGGGCGAGATATGCCTGGAATACCTGGTGGAATTGGGAAGCCAGGTTGACAAGCACGCTAATCCTCTGGCTGATGTATATCGCCTACTTTATTTTGAGATCTGCGCTGGCGGAAGAAACAAAACGGGTTTACTCCGCGGTATTGGGGATTATCGCCTACCTGAATGTCCCGATCGTTTACTTTTCTGTCGAGATTTGGCAGGGCAATCTGCATCCGAGTACGGATACGAAGATGAATCTTCATCCGACAATGGTCAAGGCATGGATGATTTCATGGCTTGCGCTTTCCGTTCTCTACGTGTTCTTGCTTGTGTTGCGGTATCAAACCGAACGGCTGAAATCACAATTGGAAACGATTCAGTATCAACAGATGGAGAAAACGTAACGCGGCGCGCATGCGCGATATACAGCACAGGCTCATATAAGGTAGGAGGACAGGGTGAGAATTACGATTGATTTACCGTATTTGGATAGATTAGAGAGAGTTGGATTTTATCTCGCATCAGCACATAAATTGGTCATTCTTGAAGAAGCCGGCGAGGGTTGACGGATGGCATCTGCTTGGCGTTGATACCCGTTACATTTTGACATTACCTTGGGAGGAATTGCATGCACAAAAGTTTATGGATAACTGTCCTGATCATTTTCGTTGTTTTCTTCGGGCTATTTATCCGCAGCCAGGTCCCGGTCATCATCACCCAGGATGAAGTCTTCGCTGCGATCGACGATGCCATAGCCGAAACGAAGGCACAGGTGGATAAGACAGAAGTTGAACAGGTCGTGAATAAAGCATTAGAAAAGCTAGAAGCGCGTCAGAAAAAACGGCTAAAGTTTCTGGTATCGGCTTACTTTATTATTTGGCTCATCTTTATCCTCTATGCGTTATGGCTTGGACAGACGCAAGACCAATTGCGGAAAAGACTGGATCAACTCGAGGCCGGTCGATAAAGCAAGCCGGAAAACGAAAGGAAAAGCTATGGCGATTCCCACGATTCATGTTGGATGTACGCACTTCGCGCATGGACGGCTACAGGCACTCATCAACTGCAAAGGACTTGCGCCCGTCGCCTGTGTAGACCTAGATCTCGAAGTGAGGTGACCCCATTTTTCTGGGCACATTTTCGGCAATCTTAAGCAAGTTTCGCAGCCCTGACGGTCATTGACGGTGCTCCTGAAGGGGAGGTGTTGAAACGGATCGAAAGGTTTGTCGCGCCGAAGAAATTCCTGAAGATTCTGGCAGGAATTGAAACCGGCGAACTTGCGAACTCACGAGTCGGTGGCTCCGCGAAGGGGTGAACCCAGCTATGATGAGGTTATTCGGTAGCACGGCCACACAACAAGACTTCCTCATGACTCGAACACAAACCATCAGTAGCAAACCTAGGAGTGATTTCACCGTGTCAAAATCGATTAAATCCTCTTTTCATCGAAGAAGCTGGCGATGCCTGTTCGGGGGACTGCTCTGCTTGATTGTA
>JAPUIP010000439.1 GCA_027296925.1 Candidatus Poribacteria bacterium
CCCCCCCCCCCCCCCCCCACCCACCCACCCCCCCCCCCCCCCCCAACCCCCCCTCCAACGCATAGAGCCGCTCAAAGCGGTTGCGAATCGAGGGCGTCATCCACTCTGGGGGAGACGCCAGCCACTCGGGGTGAACCGCTGTCAAGCGCCCACCATGGAATAGAGCGCCTAAGATGGTTGCCACGCTTTTCTCACGTGCGAGCGGCAATGCTTCGCGGCGCGCGTCCCGCCATATCAAATCATAGTTGAAGGCAACCAGATACGTGTCCACCTCCACATGACGCAAGACGCGAGCGGTTTCGTCGGTGCTGTTGCCGGTGATCCCGATGAACCGACACAACCCCTGCGCCTTCGCCTCTTGCAGCACTTGCATGATGGGGGCATCGGCGAAATCGTAGTCTTGATGGAGGTCGAACCTCCCTTTGTGCGGCGGGTCATCCGACCACCAGCAGCGCCAATCACATTCATGCACTTGCAGCACATCAACATGGTCGCGGCGCAAGACTCGGAGGGTCTCCCGAATCTGGGCATGGAGTGCCTCTGGCGATCGGAAGTGGCGCGGTTCGCGGAGATATCCAACTTTCGTCGCCAGGACGTACGCTTCCTTTCGTCCCGCCAACGCCTCGCCATAAATCGCCTGTGAGACACCATTGCCGTAGCCCGGCGATGTGTCGAAATAGGTGATGCCAAGTTCCAACGCCCGGTGCACTGCGGCTACACCCGAGGAGAAGGAGTGCTTGCCAAGCGGCGCGCCGCCGAGCCCGATGACCGTCACACGTTCTCCCGTGCTTCCATAAGGGCGGGTTTCAATTCCTGTTGTCATAATCATTCTCCCTAACTGAGAGCTTCCATTTCGGACTATTGGACTAGCCTTCCGGCGCTTCCCCGATCTGAGCCAAGCGATCTCTGGCCTGCTCATAGACATCGGGCGGAAGTGGCCCGGCCTTGGCGGTTGCGACGTTGGCCTGGAGGTGATTGAGGTCGCCGGTGCCCACAATGGTGGTGTGGCAGGCCAGATGCGTGAGCGTGAAGCGCAGCACGAATTCGTAGCGGTTCATATCGTCCAGCAGGTCGTCGAGCCTCGCCCGCTCCCACTTGGCCCAGCGCTCATCGCTCTCGCGATGCCCCTTGGCAATGCCACCGCGGATGATGATGCCGGCACCCATATCGGCAGCCGCTTGAATCATCTGCTCATGCCTGCGCTCCAGGGCAGAATACGGAATCTGAAAGGTATCGAAGACGCCCATCCGCGCGAAGGCGAGAAGATGCGGGGCCGTGGAGGAGACGCCGATGAACCGGGTCTTCCCCGCCTGTTTAATGTCCTGAAGGACTTCGACGAGCCCGCCCTGCTCAACCTCCTCGACAGAGGGGTTGTGCATTTGCAGGACGTCGATGTAATCGGTCCTCATCCGCTGCAAGCTCTGGTCGATATTCCGGCGCAGCCGCTCCGCTGTCCACATGTGGCCGGGGTCCTGCCGGGCTCCGTCGGGCCCGATGTTGCAGCCACATTTGGTCGCCAGATAGAACGTGTTGCGACGATAGCTGATGTGCTTACCGATGCGCTCCTCGCTCAAGCCGTAATCCGGGGCGGTGTCAATGAAGTTGATGCCCGAGTCGAGGACAGCATGGAGCACGCGCCCGGCCGCTTCATCGCTCATGTCCCGCGTCAAACCGCCAATCTCCACCCCTCCGAAGCCGAGCTGGGTTACCTCGAGTTCCGTGCGTCCAAGGCTCCGCTTTGCCAATTCTGTCTGCATGATTAACCTCCATTTCCAAGTGTCTAGATATAGCTGTGCGACCTACCGGCAGGTTCTTCGGCGGAAGGTCGCCCGCCGGTTTGTTAGAGATGGACTTTAGGGAACAGATGTCCCGCTCCAGCCAAAAAAAACCTCGGTGTTTCCTTGTTACGGCAGCGAAAGCTTCTCTACGGCCTGATGGAGCTCGGGCGGCAAGGGGCCCGCCTGCGCCGCCACGACTCTCTCTTCCAACTCTTCGGGGGTTGCGGCCCCGACCAGAATCGTCGTGATGGCGGGGTCGGCTATCAAGTAGCGAACCGTCAGCGTGACCAGCGATAAGCCGGATGCTTTCTGTAGTTCGTTCAAGCGGGGGTCGGGACTCTCCCCTTTATCGGCGCCGATGGATTTAATCACCCCCGCCGCGATGTAAGCGACTCCTTTCTCCCGAGCCAGAGGTAAGGCGGTCTTGAGCGCCTTCCGAGATAGGAGCGTATAGTCATAAGCAACCAAACACGCATCCACCTCCACGTGGCGCAGGACGTGGGCTAACTCCTCGGCGTGGTCAGCGGTGATGCTGATGAAACGACAAATTCCCTGCGCCTTTGCCTCGCGGAGCACCTGCATCACCGCGGCATTGGCAAAGTCGTAAGTCTCATCAAGGCTAAGCGGTTGGTTATCTGCGCCGTCCTTCCACCAGCACGCCCACTCCGCGAGATGGACTTGCAGGATGTCTACTTGACTCCGGCGTAGCGCACGCAAATTTTCCCAAAGTTGGGCGCGAAGGGCATCCGGTGACCGGAAGTCCTTCGGCGTGGCAAGGTAGCCGAGCTTTGTTGCCAGCAAGTATGGGGTGGTGCACCCCTCAAGCGTGTGGCCCAGGATGACCTGGGATGCGCCTCGTCCATAGGCCGGGGCGGTATCAAAGTAGTTAATGCCGAGATCCAAAGCGCGGCGTACGGTGGCGACACCGTCGCCCAGCGAGTGCTTGTCGAGGTAGGATCCTCCCAAGCCGATAACGGTGACCGGCTCACCGGTGCGTCCGTAGGGACGTTGCTCAAGCGTTTCTGCCATCGATGACAACCTCCAGTTAAAATGACGGTTTGCGTGTCACGTTTTGCACGCCGCTTCCCCTGCCACCCGATGTGAATCGACCCCGCACGGATAAACAGACTTCTCAATCATACCTACCCTTCGAGCAATTCCCTCAAGTATTGGGCGTGCGTCGGACGGCGCAACTTGTCAAGGACTTCCGCCTCAAATGGCGCATTGGATGGCTTGCCGAATCCACCAGGTGGCATAGATGCTGAAACGATACCCTCTCTGGAGATCGAACTTTTCCACCGCTCTCATCAGTCCGATGCTTCCCTCCTGCATCAGATCAAGAAATGAGAGGGATGAACTGTTGAAATGGTATCGTCGTTTGGCGATACTTGCAACGAGAAGCAGATTCGCTTCGACAATCTTCGATCTCGCCGCTTGCATCTGTTCGGCGGCGACGTGTAAAGCCATCCTGAGTTTCCCGGGCGGCGCAGTCTCTCTGGGACAATCGTCAGCCGCAGGACTCTCCGCCGTCTCAGCGCGTTGGTACACTTCAAGTTCTTTTTGAATTTCTGCCCGGATGGCGGCAATATTCATCGGACTCCACCATAACCCATCCTTCCCCTTCCATTTGCCACCAAGTCTTTGGCGCTCTTGGCGTTGCACGTTTTCCAAGATAGCCGGTGGAAGTTGAGAAAGTAATCTTGCAACTTCTTGTTTTGCCGATTCAAACCGTTGAAACAGCTCGACTTCCTCATGGGGTGTGAGCAAGGGCGTACGGGCGATTTCCTGAAGATAAGCATAGGCTTCATCCCTTCTTTTGTCTACCATATCGCCACGCTGTCTAAAGGACGAAATCAGATCCAGGGCCTTGACATCGACGATCTCACCGTCATCTTCAGTTGATTCGTCAACGGGGGCCACCGACGACAAGGTGTCGCCGGCTTCAAATTCAAAATCATCGTCCATTGAGACGCCATCAACTTGGCGCGATGTGAATTGAAGTGATTTCTTCACGACGGCCTCACCTCCCCTTTTTTAGGCGTCGATAGAATCAGGCGATGGGCAAAAACCTAAAACGGAATAGACGTAGATTCACGAGACGGGAACTTTTCATTGATTAGCATCATCGGCTGTCCGTTGGCGATGATGCGGTAGGTACGACTGATAAAGGCTTCACCTTCCAGATAGCGAATCGCATCCGGCAATTCCCTGGCGTGTTCCAGGCCATACCACAGCAGTTCACGACGGGTCTCCACCCGGCCGCGACGCAGGAGATCGCCCAGTCCCTCACCATCAGCCGCCAAACCCTCTTTAACTACCTCCGGCAGCCGGTCCAACACAATGAGCGACACCGCGTATGCATAGAGGGTCGTGCTTTGCACCCCTCGCAATAGCACCTGACGAGCAACCACAGCCGTTCCTTTAGGCGCTTGGAGCCAGACGTGATCGGTGGATAGCCGTTGCGTCTGCTGGTGGAGCCGGACAACTTCTACGGGCTCCATCGTGTAAGCCTCGATGAACGGCGTCACCGCGCCATCGATGCCCAGCAAAGCACGCTGAAACGGCGTCAGATTGGACAGGTCAATTTCACCCAATTGTTCGGGTTTGGCCGATTGAGCCACAAAAAGATCACTCACTCCGCTATGTGCGGTCGAATCAGAAGTACAATTTGAGTTCATCATGTCAAAAAACGGCGCCGTCAACGGCGAACGGATGTGCGGGAATTCTTTCGCCCATCCCAAAGCGTGGGTTTCGCCCAAAAGGGTTAAGGCGTTTCATCCACAACGTCAGATGCTTCTTTGGGGCGGCTCATCTGGAAGCTTCCCGTGTACTTCTGGCTGGTGTAGAACCCGACGAATTTGTCTGGGGTCGCTCGGCCAATCCAGTCGTAGACGCCGCCATCTTTTTCGCCAAGGTCGGCGCTGCCTTTGAAAAGGACGACATCCCCTGCCCGTCGCCCAAGCATCTCGATGGTGTACTTATAGGGTCGTCCGCATTCACCTTCAAATGTCGCACCCCACTGATCGGGCCCCAGTGCCACGACGCGACAATCCAGCCGTTGCCGATGTTCTTTGGGCGCACCCAAGACCCCCCACGTCCCAATCCATGCGCCGCCCACGCGCGGGGGTTCATCTTTGAGCGTTAAGCAAACCAACTCCTTGTGATTTCGCACGTAAAGTTTGCCGCCGGCAAGCGTTGGCGGGGTAAAACATCTCCCTTCTAAGATTTGGACGCTGGCTTTCTCCTTATAGGCGGAAGGGGTCGCTTCGGCCAACGCGAGCTTGCCGTTTTCGCCGAGGATAATTAAATGCCCATCGGCCAGAATCAACGCGCCTCTTTGAAAGCCGCGTGTCGCCCATTGTTCCTCGCCGGTGTTCGCGTCAATACACGTTAAGATGGATTTGTCAAAACCGTATAGATAATCTCCTAAAAGCACCGACGAGTTCGTCCAATTCTGCATCACCGCGTGGTCTTTCCAAACTTCCTCAACCGTAATCGTGTCACCGGTGGCTTTCATCTGTAGAACCACAGCCCCCTTGTCGTAGGCGGCAGAGATAAAAATCTTATCGTCTGGAATGAACAGGGGCGTGGCGATATTGATTTCGTTCCGATCCGGCCAGGGGGTATACGTCCAGTAAATCTTCCCGTCCGTTGGCGAAACGGAAAGCAGGGTCTTGGCGGTTAAAAAGATGATTTGCCTTTTGCCGCCGAAGGTGACGGCAATCGGCGATGAGTATGCAGGCTTGTCGGTGTGAGACGTCCACATCACATTCCCGCTTTTCTTGTCGAAGGCGACAATGGATTTTCCCGCTTCGCCACCCGCTTCAACCAAAAGCAGGTCACCCTCAACCAGCGGTGATGTGGAGAATCCCCACTGGGGGATGGCGCTCCCAAATTCGCTGACGAAATCGTGTTGCCATCGTTTTTCGCCGTTGCTGGCGTCCAAGGCGTAGAGCTTCCCTTGTGCGCCCAGCGCAAAAACCCATTGTCCATCAACAGTTGGCATCGAGCGAGGACCGTTGCCTTCATTATCGTGGTATTTGGAATCGGTTCGAAACCGCCAGATTTCCTTCCCATTGGCTGCATCCAGGCAGACCACAAGCTCATCCTCGCCGGGTGAGTGCATGGTGTAGAGGCGTCCATCTGAGATGGCGATTCCCGAATAGCCTTCGCCCATTTCGAGTCGCCAGAGGACTTTGGGGCCAGCCTCTGGCCAACTATCGATCAGCCCGGTTTCATGGGAAATGCTGTCCCGATGGGGCCCCTGCCACTGGGGCCAGTTCGTTTTTGAGCCGTCAGCGGGTTCGGCGCCTAACACACCACCGCTGAAACACCAGGTTAAAGTCAGCGTTGCCACTGCCAAAAGTCCGCTCAAGCGGATCGTTCGATTTTTCTTTTTCATGGTTGAAACCCTCCTTAGGTTTAGGTGAACTCTAAAATGTAAAGCGTAATGCGTCATGTGCGGCAGGTCATCCGGTTTTCAAAGAGACAGGGTTGCCATACTTCCCTGCCGCCTTGTTCTTTCATACCATCTTATTTTTGAGGTTTGAATTTGATGCGCAAGATTTTGTCGTCGCGGGGACGAAGCCCCGCTCGACCATCGGTGTTACTGGTACAGACATACAAGTGTCCATCCGGCCCCACGGTCACAACTCTCAGCCGACCATAAATCCCGGCAGATGGCGTCAGCGCAAACCAGCGCTCAATCCGGCGAACCGCATAATTTTCTCCGAACTGTATCCGCACCAGCGCCTGACTTCCCAGCGTCGCCACGTAGAGATCGCCCCGATAGAACGTCATCCCCGCCGGCGGCACCGACTGATTTTTCCACATCGCGATCGGATCCTGGTATTCGGGAATGTGAGGCGCCCCCACCACTTTAGGCCAGCCGTAATTCTTCCCCGCGATGACACGGTTGATTTCATCCCGGTGCTCCGCCCTGCCTTCCGCCTCAGCGCCGGAGGGCCCGTGCTCGGAATTGAACAAGGCGCCGGTTGCCGGGTCCCAAGCCAGCCCTTGTACCACCCGATGCCCATACGAGTAGACCGGGGAATTGGGAAAGGGGTTGTCCGCCGGAATTTGTCCTTCCGGCGTCAGCCGAAGGATTTTGCCGCCCAGCGAATTCAGGTCTTGCGAGATGGGAGGTCTATTGGTATCTCCGGTCCCCACATAGAGCATGTTATCTGGTCCGAAGGCAATGCGTCCGCCAATGTGAGCTCCACTGCCCGGCATCCGGTCAAAGATGACCCGGTCAAATGTCCCGCTTTT
The DNA here is from genome assembly GCA_027296925.1 of Candidatus Poribacteria bacterium. Lineage (GTDB taxonomy): Bacteria > Poribacteria > WGA-4E > WGA-4E > PCPOR2b > JAPUIP01. Next base: position 7,047 of record JAPUIP010000439.1, read on the forward strand.
TTCCAGATGCTTCAAGCGGATGATCCGGGTGTACAGTTGCTCCTGCTCACGGTAGGTGTGCATGACGTAAATATACGGCTCTGACTCAAACGCCGGATGGAGCGCCATCCCCATTAAGCCACCATCCCCCTCATGTACCACATCGATTTCGGCATACAGGGTTGTCTCTGATGTCCCGCGGGGAATCCGCAAGAGACGGCCCGGTCGTTCAGCGACCAGGGCGTCTCCATTTGGTAAGAACAGCAGAGACCAGGGGATTTGCAGGCTGTCCACCCAGGTCTCTACTGCGACTTCCTCCACCTTGGGTCGGTAGACATCCGGTACGGTTTGGGGCATCTCTCCATGGATGGGTGTGTCACCGAGCACGGTGGCGCAATGGAGAAGCACCAAACCGCAGATGACCCAGCTTTTACCCGGTGGCAAGCCCCTTTCAAGTTGAAGAAACTTGGAACGTTTCATTTGAATTCTGTGGTTTTCCATTCTGATTTCTCCCTTCGATTCGTTTGAAGTTTCACAGTTGGCTACAGTCATGAATGTAGCGTCTCAGCCGTTGGGGCAGCCTATCTGTCCCAACACGGCAGTTGCAAACTCGTGAATGATGACACACGTATCATTATGCAATTCTCAATTCACTTCGCACATGTACGCCGACTTCGGTTTAGAATGAGGGGTTTACCGCTATAGTTTCCCTTCGGAGTGAATCCCATCCTGCGGGTGGTATCCCAGGTCCCGCGTTGCGTTGGAAAGGTCCCATACCGCGTGGCTGTTGTCAGAAACGCCGTAGTAGACGCCAAAGGCAAGGTCTTTCACCTCGATGCATCGGCGTACCAGGTGCGCCACATCGTCATGGCTGAACCACCGGGTACCGTGGGGCCGATTCTCACGATTGACCTGCACGATGCGAATACAAAGTACCGACAAACCGTAGTGATCGGCATATACGCGACCCAGGATTTCTCCGAAGGCTTGACTCGCACTATAGAAACCGCTGGGACGAAACCGCATATCGGGTCGAATCATCGGGAGATCGGCAGGCTTTTCGCCGCCCGCGAGTACCGACGCGTAAGGGTCCTCCTGTTCGTCACACGGGAATCTCCCTGTACGTATGGACGCCTTTGTCCTCATCTCAACCGCTGGGACGAAACCGCATCAATGAAGTCCATGGCTTGCGACCTTTCATTGAGATACCGAATTTCGCTGGTTCTCGTTTTATCCAAATTTCATCCCTCCCGACAAACAGTGTTTAGAAGGGCATGGTTCATTTTCCGGTACTATCAGATGCATAAAACGTGGTGTGTAATGAGCCAATGGCCCCTCATGCCCATTTGCAGATTGGTTCATTTTGATCACTTGACAATCTGCACCGCCTTAATCCGGCGATGCAGGGTCCAAAGGCATAGACCGACCATCCCAACCAGCGTCAGTAAAGACCAGGACCAATGTGAGGCATATCCAGGGCGTAGACCGAACAACTTCGCCCCGAGAATATCGTAGTTCGCCCAGATCGAAATCATCGCCATTTCGCTACTGTGGGTGACCTCACGCAGGATCTGGTAGACCGACGGCGTGCCAATCAGGATGGCGCCGAAACCGATGGCGGCATATCGGGCGTTCGAGGTCAAAGACGACAGCGTGACGATGAGAAGGCTCAAAGGGATAATGATGATTAATGAATAGAGCAGAATCGATCCAACAACCCAATAATTTTCGCGAATAAACGTAAAATCCTCAACGAGCAGAAGGTGTTCGATGAAGAGAAGCAGGGCGGGTACCAAGGTCATGGACGCAAGCAAGATAATCATGACGCCTAATTT
>JAPUIP010000044.1 GCA_027296925.1 Candidatus Poribacteria bacterium
TGGATTCTGGTAGGTGTAATTCGCGGCAAGATACGACCCTCTTTTTACCTTGGCTTTCATCTCCAGCTCAATGCCCTGAGACTTTGCGCCGAAACCGTTTATATGAACCCGATCGCCGACTTCATTAGGTTCAGACAGCCCAATGATGTCTTCAATATCATTATGAAAAACCGTTAACACGAAAAGGAGATTAATACGGGAATGAATCGATTTCGCTTGGCCCAGTTATTCACGCGCAGACGCCATCGACCGGAACATGACTGCGCTGTCGCCAGACTTGTCGGTCTCATAAACAACCGCAACACGCCCAGCGTTGCATGCAACGACCGGAAAAGATGCCCACCCCTCGCTTGGGTCACTGATGGGGCGACCGGTATCTTCTCCCGCCGATGAACGCAGCCAGATTCGCTGACTGCCGGGTTGGCTCTCTTCCCAAGCCATCCAAACCGTGCCGGAGGCGTCAATAGCAATTGAGGGATGGTTTTGCTCACCACGAAAGGTCTGATGAACAGGAGCGTCAGAGAAAAAGCGTGGACGGTCAGAGGTGGACCAGTAAACTTTAGCCTCGCCTGTGCGGACATCCTTCCACGCGGCAGCAAACTGTTTTCCGTCAGGGGATACGGCGACCGCCGGTGCCGACATCGGGCAGCCGTGTTCCTTACTATTCCCCTGGTTGATTTGCGTAGCTGCGTGCCACGACCTCCCTCCATCTGCCGATCCAGTCACGAAGATCTCACGGCTCTCTTTGTCACCGCCTTCGCGAAATGCGACCAACGGATTCCCACCGCCATCAACGGCCAACCCCGGCGCACAGCACTCGCAAACGGTGCTGCCAATCTGAATGTTTTCTCCAACGTTTCCGTCAGCGACCGTCGTGTAATAAATATCTTGACCGCGCCCATGCCGGCTCCGCCGATCCAGCCAAGTGACATGTGCCTCGCCAGTCGGAGCAACTACCATCCAATGCAAGGCCTCGGGCGCCTGCTTCGGAATCGTGTTCACTCGAATCGGTTCGCGCCACGTTTTTCCACCGTCATCCGATGTCGTCAGGTAAAGATCCGCCGTAGGATATTTTTTTTCATACTCGGCATCGTCGAATGTCACCGGCGCCGTGACGGTCAGATGCTTTTGGGCATCAACGCCAATCCGTGGTCCCCGCTGCATGCCACCCCGGGCGCGACCGTTGACGTCAATCGCAATCACGGGTTGGCTGAAGTGCTTTCCATCCCCTTTCGATACGGAAACGCAGATGTTTCCTTGATGGATGAAAACAACATAGATGACGCCATCATGATCGACCGCGACATGGGGTTGAATGGCATCCATTGCAACCACCCCGCCCACCTCGCTGCCAAAGCTGGCGGGTATCGCCAAAACCAGCAGCAATCCCATGAGCATTCCAAATGAGAGCGGGATTCTTTCTGTTTTGACAGGCATTTCGATAACCTCCTTTTTATTCGTGGGTTCGGACGTCCCGGCCATGCACCGGCGTCGGAATTCGGTTTCAGAGCCTTGTGCGTCCTTGATAGATGAGGGGATGGACGATTCCGATTTCATCGATCTGGCGCTGCAGGTGATCGGGGAGCGGGCCACGTTCGACAAAGGCAATGTTTTGCTTGACCTCCTGCAGCGTTGAAAAGCCGGTGAGGGTACAGTGCTGCCGTTTCTCGGCAAGCAGCCAGCGAATGGTCAGCTCGGCCATGTGTAGTCCGGTCTCAGTCTGGAGATCGAGATACCTGCAATAGGCCTGATGGAATGTTGCATCCATCCACTTCGGCGGATGGTGGCGCCACGATTCTTGCGGCACAGCGAGCCATCCTTTCATAAGTACGGCGCCGCCAATCACACCCAGTCCACGCGCTGATGTCGTTGGGAAAAGAAATTCTGCTCCATTTCTTAGAATCGGATTGTACTGATGCGCTATGAGCACAGTGTCCACATTGACCGTGCGGAGTATGCGTGCGAGCAGACGGGCGTTCTTGCCGGTCAATCCAATAAATCGGCTTTTGCCGCAGGCCTGGGCATTCTTCAGAAACTCCACCACCGGCGCATTGGCGAAGTCATACGCTTCATCATCCGCGATCAGCGCGTCCCCGGGGTCGGCTTCGACAGAAATGTCCACGTCTCTCCACCATCTGACGAAATCCGCTTCGTGGACCTGGATGATGTCTACGTAGTCGGTCTGTAGCCGCTCCAGTGAGCCATCCAGTTGTTGCATCAGTGAGGCCGCATCGCGATACCCTTTGGGGGCCGGCGTGTGGCCGACCTTAGTGGCCAGGATAATCTTGTCACGTTTCTCTCTGAGTGCGAGCCCCAGCATCGTTTCGTCTCTTCCCTTGCCATAGTTCGCCGCTGTGTCGAAAAAGTTCACACCTTGGTCAATGGCATATTCCACGCAACGATTGACGTTTTCCTGTCCTTGTCCCGCCATGAAGGCGGTGCCAAGCCCCAGTTCACTCACCGCAATGGCTGTGCTTCCAAGAATCCGCGTTTTCATAACTGTTGTGTATACTGCTCCGCAGAATTTCTTTGTAGGTCGGGTTTCCAAACCCGACGATCTCTACCCGCAGTCAATGATCGAATTTATTTCATGGACTGGACTTTGCCCATCGATTGACTGAATCATCGGCCGCCCGTGCCACGTCACGGCTGCGCATCGAAGGTCCGACCACCCGTCAGCTCCTTGTCGTAGCTCGGCCGAAGTAGCTCTGTGAGGACGGCTGGCAATTCGCCCCGCTGCGCCTTCATCGCCCATACCGGGGGGACGGAGTGCGATGGTTGAGCGTAACCACTCACGTCGTTCGGCTTCTTGTAGCAGTAGAGCGAGCACCAGCGGGGTTTTCTACCCAAAGCCTTGGGAGCCACCGCATGCGCGGCGTGCGACAGACAACAGACAATCGAGCCCGGCGGCAGCGAGAGGTGTTCGATGAACAGTGGCTCGGAGGTGACGGGATGCACCCGCCCTGCCAGCCAGCCCCGCTGCATCTCTTCGTCATCGGCGGCCCGGCACCCGGCCGGATCGCGAAAGAGATGGCTGCCTCGAACAAGCTTCAGGCCCCCGTCGTCACCGGCTTCAAAGCCTTGCGGGTAGCAGAGCGTGAGGTTGAAATTCGGCTGTGCTTGGTACTCCGACAGGCTCGCCGGCCCGCAATTATCCACCCCACCACCGATTTTGTGACTGTGCCATGCGCCGCCAGGATAGCCTGGCTGCCTCGTTAGCAACTGGTTGTGATCGAAATAGATGTCGTCACAGCCGAGGCACATCCGCTGTAGTTGGAGCATCTGCGGGTGCGTCAGCACGTTCATCAAGAACGGGACGTGCCCCGCCGGAAAATACTCGGCAAAAACACTGTGTTGCCGCAGCGTCTTCACGCCCGCATCATCGTCCGACTGCGGCACACGCTGGCTCCCTCCCAGTGCGTTGTTGATCTCGTCAGCGGTGAGCGATTTTGTCGGCGGCGTGCGGCCCACGCCGTGCCAGTCAATCTGGGCCCAGTCTGACGTCAGTAGCGTGTCGTTGAGCTGCTGGCCGTATTTCAGCCCCGCTGTCCACTCCTCGACAGCTTCGGGCGTCATGACCCCTCTCAGGACGGCGTATCCATCCCTGACAAAGCTGGCGTGGTTGAATTGCGCGGCAACAGCCGACATGTCGAATATATCGAAGCTATTGGCTTCCAACCGATCCCAGTCGCTGCGGGACCATTGCACGGGGGATTGCTCGTTGTTGAGGAAGCTTGGGCGGGTTGCCTGCGCGAGTTCACCGGTCGGGCGCCGCAGCAGCCGGGCTAACGTCGGGTCTGACACGTCGGGGACAAGAAGCGGATTCTGTGGCATTGCCGGAATACGTTTAGGACACGATACACTTTCCTTCATAGCAAACCTCTCCTCTGAAGAGTTGGCGACTGTATTTCCCGATTTCTGACAACAGCGTCGTATGCGAGCTTCGTTCGCACAATCTAGGTAACGTGAGTTCGACGTAAGAATCCTGCGTTCGCTAGGGA
>JAPUIP010000440.1 GCA_027296925.1 Candidatus Poribacteria bacterium
CATGCCAACAATCGCGCCGCCGGAGCCAGAGAATTTCGCCGGACAGCCCAGTCCTCGCGCAATCTCAATCATCTCCAGATTCTTTTCGCCGATCACCGGATCGCCGAAGATTTTTCGTCGGAGGTTGAAATTTTCCTCTATTAACGCGCTGATTCGATCGTAATCACTTTGCACCAGTGCGGTTTTGCACTCACTCGCATATCCGCCGAAGGTTTGCATTGCACCCACGACTTCGGGGTCGTTTTGCTCGTATCGATACCGGACATCGCTGTGAATCTTGCCGGAATCGGTGGGCTCATCCACATACGCCAGAAACAGCGGCGGCATCAGACTCGCGTCGAGATACTCGTAATTGCCGTGCCCCTGTTTTTCCATGAGCTCTTTTGAAAAATCCATAAATACTGTGCCACCGTATACCTGAATGACGCGATCTTGCAGCCCCGCATTGATTTCGAGTTCCTCTGTTTCAACGCTTAAAATGAGGTTGGGTTGGATCGGTTTGGGGATGTCCGATTCCGTTAATCCATAAAACGCCATCAACGCTTTAATCACGGCTGTGATAATCGCGCTCGAACCGCCTAAGCCGACCTGGCGCGGTATGTCTGTATCATAAGAAACGGTGAAGTTTTTATCTGCCAGTTCAATATTCTGGTTGTGGCAGTATTCATAAAACTTCTTGCAGGAAGCCGAGATTAGGCGTCGCCCGCCATAGTAACCATCACGAGTCGCGATTTCATATAAATCGCTCAACGAATGGAACTCCGCAGAATCGGACACCGGATGCCTGATAATCTGAAGCATTGGACTTTCCCAAAGAGTCACTTCGGCGTTGAAATTTGTAATCGCGCAAGAGATCGTCTTTCCAAAATAACCGTCCGATGGGTTGCCCATGAAACCGATCCGTGCATGTGCTTGGGTGCGGATAATCACTGTTCTAGCTCTCCTCTTTCACTCCGTGTGTTCAACAAATCTCAAGCAGCCGAAATATTGTGGGCGATGATAATCAATTTTCCATGTCGGGGACCAGGCAGAGTATTCATCTGCATCCTCCGTTTTCCCGCGATCGATCCGGTAGAGGTTGAGGCGCCAGACATCACCGGCTTTCGGCGGGATATTTGGAGCGGTCAAGAGATCCTTAAACGGGATAGCAATTTCGCAAGACCAGGATCGATCCGGTGGATTGACGGGCGGATCTCGTTCTTTGGGCGGGCTTGTTTTGACGACGCCATCGATGGAAACCGCGTGTTGCAGATCGTGGCTATCCCAATCGCGCAGGATATGGATGCCCTGTCCCCGATCTTTGCCATTAATCACGAAGGCATCAAACAGGGCATTGAGCGGATTCACTTCAATCTCAATGTATGTCCGGAGATCGCCATCCGGATCGAGGAAGACTTCGACGACTTCTTCGTTGTAAAGTGGTCCATCATGCTCGCGCACGGTTCCCCAGACATCTCGATCATGACACAGAAAACCGATATAAAGGTACTGATTGCTCCAAAGTAGTCGCACCTGCGTCGGCTGTTCCGGTTTCGTTCCCGTATCCGTCTTCGCCAATTCGACAACGTGAGCAACTGCCCACGCTGCATCGGCAAGCGTGCCATCGATGGCGATCTCACCATCAATCCGAATACAGTCATATTGCGGTAAATCTGGCATCTGTTTCTCCTGAATGAATGACATTTTACGTTTCAGGCAGCACAAGGTCAATACCCAGACCGGGGCGATTGGACAGTTCGATAAACCCATCGATAATCCGCTCTGGCGGGTTGACAAGCTCCGGTCTCCACGCGACCTCCCCCCATGCGTACTCTAAGATTGCAAAGTTCGGCACGGTCGCCATGCACTGCACGCTCGCCGCTGTTGCAACCGGGCCGCTTGGGTTGTGCGGTGTGACCATCACGTTTGCTGCCTCTGCCATCGCTGCAATCTTTTTCAACTCCAGAATCCCGCCGACATGCTTGATATCCGGTAGGATAAAGTCAGCAGCGCCCTGCGCCAACAGCCGTCGAAATCCCGCTTTGGTACGCAATGTTTCCCCGGTTGCAATCGGCATCGAGGTCGATTGGCTGACATGCGAGAGGGCATCCAGATCTGTCAGTGGCACTGGGTCTTCTACCCAAAAGAGATGCAGATCATCAAGCTCGCGTGCCGTCTGGATGATCAAACCCGGATTGAAACGGCTGTGGCAATCGACCATCAGATCGACCTCCGGCCCAATGGTTTCGCGGATGCGGCGGATGCGTTCGATGCCCATCCGAACCGCAGGCGCCAACGTCCCCCGCGATATATCCCTCACCGAAGCGTCATCAAATGGCGCGCACTTAATCGCCGTAAAACCTTCTTCAACCGCTTTCTGGGCATTCTGCGCAAAGCCTTCAGGCGTCCGATCGACGGTCGCCCGATTGATGTTGGCGTAAAGGCGGATTTTCTGGCGGCAACTCCCACCCAGTAACCGATAGGCAGGGACGCCTAGCGCCTTGCCGGCAAGCGCCCAGAGTGCGTGTTCAATCCCGCTGATTGCCGTATGATACCGATGTCCTTCATGTTCGTGGTAGAATCGGCGATGGAAGTCCTCGATCTGAAACACATCCCAGCCGATGAGCGCGGGCTTGAGTTCATTGATAATCTGAACGACACCCGCGTCCCCCCGACCGTGCGAGGCTTCGCCAACGCCCGTTAATCCGTCCTCGGCATGGACCTGGACAAAAACCCAATCGCCACGGTGGTTGACATGCACAACGTGGGTTTCTATATCTTTAATTGTCATTCCGATCCTCTATTGTTAATTTGAAAACTCAACATCGGCTGCGCTGGTTCAAATGACTGGTCGGTTCAAGATTTTCAAGATGTCATAAAGCATCAGCAAAGAAATACTCAGTTCATCCGACTTCGGTAGATCTGCTCAACCAACGCCATCGTTTTGACCGCATCTGCAAAACAGGTGTCTGGTTGTCGAGCCCCCTGAATACAGTCCACAAAATGGCGGCTTTCCCCATAGAAACCGTAAGCCTTATAGTTCGCATCGGTTCCAGCCGCTTCAACGGTCGTGAGCTCTTGGACACCTTCGCTGGTGTGGATAACGGCACGTCCATCGACCTCGGGGTTAATGTAGGCGGAAATCCCGAGCGCGTGCATCTCGAAAATATGGATGCGCCCACCGACTGCCCAGTTGGTGCACAGATAGCCTGAAGCCCCACTGTCGAATTTCACGATGGCGTTGAAGCTGTTCTCCCGATCGGAATCGAAGCTATTAATGTCACTCGCCACCGCTTTGACATTGCCGCCTCCCAGCCAGCGGAGCGCATCCACGGCGTGGATGGCATCGCACGTCAGTACATCAATGATGCCATCGTAGTAAAGCGCAGCGGGAGAGTTTTTGTGGAATGTGGACATACATTGGATAATGGATCCGTTCTCTTCGACGATAGCTTTGACTTGACGCATGAGTGGGATAAACCGACGGTTAAAGCCCACCATCGTCTTGCAGCCGTTTCGCTCGGCGGCCAACGCCATCTCCTGGACCTGGTGGAGTGTTAAACCGGGCGGCTTCTCGATAAAAACGTGATGTCCTTGGGACAGGCAGTGAATGACAGGTTCAAACAGGTGCTGTGGCGGCATTAATACGTATACTGCGTCGGGGCTGGTTTTCTCCAGCATCTGTTTGTAGTCGGTGAAGGTATTTTCGATATGAAATCGTGCTGCGGTCGCTTGCAGTTTAGCAGGGATCAAATCGCACAAACCCACCAGATTCACATCTTCAAATTCGGCAAGCGAAGGGTAGTGAACCCCATTCGCCATGCCTCCCGCACCAATTAAAGCAATATTGATTTTGTTCATACAAACCTCCTCTAATCCGGCGTCATCCCCAAAAGATGAAACGTGCTATTGTAGCCCTGTTGTTTCGTCCTCCATGTCCGCGTTCTCTCATTGACACACCCTTGCCAGGGCTTCCCGGAACTTCATTAAAGTCACAGGCTTGCTCAAGATCAGGTCGACATCCTCTGGCAACTGATCCGCAGCGAATTTCATCATATCCCCGAATCCCGTCAACATGATCACGGGCTTGCTCGCTGCAATCTGTTTGATAGCAGCTACCAGTTGGTCACCGTTCATTTCAGGCATGGCGCGGGCCGTCACCACCACATCAAATTGACCGGCGTGAAATCTTTCGAGTCCTTCTCGTCCGTTGGTTGCAGTCTCAACGGTATGCCCATCAGCAGAGAGATACGCAGTAATCATCTGGCGGACGCTCGGCTCGTTGTCCACGACGAGGGCGTGCATTGCATGGACTGGTTTCAAACGGGAGCTCGGCCGTTTTTGGGGATCTCTCGCCTCCACATAGAGGTTGGCGGCATTGACCTGCAGCAGAGATTTTCGATCCGGATAGCCCAGTATCTGTACAAGGGCCGGATTGGCGTCCACAATTTGTCCCGTTGGCGTGGTCCGGTACAGTCCAATCGGAACATTATTACACAGACTGCGATAGTTTGATTCAGCGGCTTCCAAAGTCCGCTGCTGCTGAACCTTCTCTAAGATGGACCGAACGGCGATCGGCAGGCGAGCAAAGTGTTTGGAGGATTTGATAACGTAGTCATTCAAACCGGCCTTCATCGCCTTCACGGCAACCTCCTCGCTTCCTGTGCCGGTGAACATGATCACCGGGCAGTCAGGATCGCGAGCTTTGAGGGCGTTCAGAACCGCCAGGCCATCTGTCCAGCACAGTTGATCGTCGGTGATCACCAAGTCGAAGTCACCCGCCTCTTGTGCCTGAGCGAAGCCGGTAGCGTCAATGATGGTTTTCACCTGCAGGTCAGGAAACTCTCGGCTGAGTGCGCGCACAGCCAGGGCCCGGTCGTCTGGATTGTCGTCAATAAAAAGGATGCGTAAAGGTTTGTTCATTATGCCTACCTCTAGTTTTCCATCTGAAAGAAGCGCTATCAAGTTTTCAAAAACAGTGGGTGTTTCATGATTCTCCAACTACGCGTTCTTTATCGTTGGTCCATCAGCCCAAGCTCGACGACTTAACGGAGAAGCCGCTTCTATGTTTTTACTCCGAATTTTATGCGCCCATTTACCGGAATGCCCATCCGGTTGACGGTGGTGCCCTGTTAGTCTAGCACACGCCTGATGGAGGTGCAACCCAAAAATGCGGCATCCAGATTTTTGGACGTTGGGCGCCATCAAATGACATCGATTTCGCGTGACTTCATGCGGAAATCATGCTAAGATTGATGAACATTTTAACAGGAGGAGGAAGCACTTATGGATGTGACGTCAGATCGACCCCGACCGGAGTACCCACGCCCCGATTTTCAGCGGGGAACCAGCGAGGGCATTGACTGGATCAACCTCAATGGGACGTGGGAGTTCGCGTTCGACTCGCGGGATGTGGGAGAGCGCGAAGGCTGGTTTGAAGCAAATTTCGATGGCTATACGAGCGCCATTCGCGTACCGTACCCCTGGGAAAGCCTCGCCGCCT
>JAPUIP010000441.1 GCA_027296925.1 Candidatus Poribacteria bacterium
TTTCCGAAGCGGTTGTTTCTTGCCCTGTTTCGTCAGGGGTGATTGCGGTTTCCAACTGGCTGGCCTCCTGTTGAAGCGGTTTTAATTCCCTTTCCGTCTCACCGTAAAAACGCATCAGGAAGAAAGACATGACCATGAACCCGATAGCGAGCCATGTTGTGAGCTTGGAAAGGAAGGTGGCGGCACCTCGCCCTCCCAAGATGGATTGCATGCCACTTCCGCCAAATGCAGTCGATGAAAGTCCCTCACCTTTGCTATCTTGCAACAAAATGATAATTGGCAATAAGAAGCAGGTGGGGACGAAAAGGACCAGCACAAAGCCAACGACAATTCCCATGATAGTTCCTCACTTTAATTCTTTTTGTACTGAAATTGCAAAAGTCGATATAACGCTTCTGTACCCATCTGAATGTGAAAGGTTTCAGACTGCTATCTGCACGCCGCCTTCACAATCTGTGCAAACGATTCCGCTTCCAAACTTGCTCCGCCGACCAACGCACCATCGACATCCGGCTGTGCCATCAACTCCGCGGCGTTGTCCGGCTTGACGCTCCCTCCGTACTGAATGCGAACCTGTGATGCGACCTCGTCCGAATAGGTTTCTGCTAACAGCGATCTAATAAACGTATGTACTTCTTGGGCTTCATCCGCAGTTGCGGTTTTGCCCGTCCCAATTGCCCAGACCGGTTCGTAAGCGATGACAGTGGACAAGATCTGATCGGCAGACAGCTCAGCAATTCCGTTAATGACGTGGTCTCTAATCACTGCCTCTGTTCTACCCGCTTCCCGATCTTCGAGTTGTTCGCCGACACAGATGATTGGTTTCAGACCGTGCGCATGGGCTGCTTTTGCCTTTCGATTGACGCTTTCGTTTGTTTCGCTGAAATACTGTCGGCGTTCCGAGTGGCCGATAATTACGTAGTCACAACCGGCGTCCTTGAGCATCGCCGGGGAGACCTCCCCGGTGAATGCGCCGCGGTCCTCCCAGAACACATCTTGTGCGGAGAGGCGGATATTGCCGTTCTCCAGTACCTGCGCCACGGCGAAGAGTGCCGTGAAAGTCGGCGCCACAACAATTTCAACTTCGTTGACATCCGCCACGAGCGTTCGTAGCGCGGCGACAGATTCTACGGCTTCGCTGATCGTTTTGTTGAGCTTCCAATTCCCAGCAATGATTGGTGTTCGCATGTTTCCAGTTTTCTTCGATCTTGAGGCTCACAAATACGGACGGACGCTGTTGGGCACGCCCCTAATTATAACACACGTGCGGTCAATTCAGCCAAACGGTTTGAGTATCCCCATTCGTTATCATACCAGGCAAGCACCTTGACCAGACCCCCCGGGACCTCCTTCGTAAACGGCGCATCAAAGATTGCCGAATGGGCATCCCCATTGAAGTCAACGGAGACCAGTGGGAGCTCGGAGTAACTTAAAATCCCTTTCAACTCCCGTTCAGCGGCTGCTTTCATGGCGGCATTGATTTCTGCGACACCGGCTTTCTTTTCCAAATCGACGGTGAGATCTACAACGGAGACATTCGGCGTTGGCACACGAATCGCTACCCCGTCCAGCTTTCCTTCAAGTTCAGGAAGTACGCGCGAGACGGCAACAGCCGCACCTGTGGTCGTCGGGACCATTGAAAGCGCAGCAGCACGTGCCCGGCGCATATCCTTCTCATGTGGAAAATCATGAAGGCCCTGATCGCCGGTGTAGGCGTGAATGGTTGTCATCAGACCGCTACGGATACCAAAGTTATCCAGCAACACCTTCGCCACCGGAGCCAGACAGTTTGTCGTGCAGGAAGCATTGGAAATGATATGATGCTTCTCTTTATCGTATTGGTCGTTGTTAACTCCCAGCACGATGGAGATGTCTGCATCCTTGGCGGGAGCAGAAATGATAACTTTCTTCGCTCCAGCCGCTAGATGCTTGGATGCGTCCGCCCGCTTAGTAAAGAACCCGGTTGATTCGATAACCACATCAACCCCTAAATCTTTCCAGGGGAGATTCGCCGGATCCCGTTCAGAAAGAAACGCAATCTTTTGACCATCAACGCTGATTGTTTTATCTGTCGCCTCAACTTCCGCGTTCAATTGGCCGTGCACAGAGTCATACTTGAGCAGATGGGCAAGCATTTTGGCTCCGCCCAGGTCATTGACGGCCACAAACTCGAGATTGAGGTTTTTCAATGCCGCCCTGAATGCAAGGCGGCCAATTCGGCCAAAGCCGTTGATTCCAACTCTAATTGGCATATATTAACCTCGATGTTCCATTTATGATTAAAACCAACCTAAAATTATGTCATAAAAACCTGATATTCGTCAAGATACAAATTAGCGAATTTCAGTTTCCTTAAACGATGTCTCGGTAAACTCGAAGGCTTGGGCAGATTGACACAAACCAGTAAACCACATAATATCAATTGCAGTTTGAAATGAGGCTGTTATCACCCCCATCCCAACCTTCCCCCATCAAGGGAGAAGGCGTATCAACTCTCCTCTCCCCTGGCGGGAGAAGCTTGCCCCTCAAAGTTCGGGAGCTTGCCCCCGCCTGAGGGGGTAAACTCCCCGGCGGAGGGGGGCCGGGTGAAGGGGAACGAAAAGGCGCATTTCTAAGTCAAAATGGTATAATACCAAAAGAATGAAGTGAGGCTTAAACATCTCGTACTTTCTCCTTTCGGTTTGCGTCAACATCAATCTACGCGGATAATACATTCCTAATTATAGCAAAATGGCACGGATTTAGCGATGTAAAAAATAGAAAAGTCCGCGCCATTCACTCCTAACGGGCTTCCAGCGCATGCGCGCGGATGTAATCAAAATTGATATCCAATCCCAACCCCGGCTTCTCCGATACATGCACATAGCCCTCATCGTCCAGCGGATCGACAATCGCGTTCAACCAGGGCGTTTGCGCTTCATAGTCCAGGAACGGGTGGAGCAGACCGCGCTCGTAATATTCACCCGGAATCCCCATCGCACAGAGGACGTGCAGGTTGCCGGGGCCACCGCCGTGAACTTCCATACGGACACCGAAGGACTCACAGAGGTGAACGATCTTCATCAAGGGCGTGATTCCGCCGACGTCTCCCACCCCGCCCCGGCTGATGTCCGATGCCCCACGGATGATCCATTCCGCCCGGGTTTGCATCTTGCCTTCCGCGGTTTCCGGCCCTACGATGGGAATATCCAACTGGTCTGCTAGCCACACGTAGGAGGAGATGCTGTGCTCATCCATCGGCTCCTCCAGCCAGTAATAGTTCGACTTCTCCAGTTCCTTCCCCAGATAGAGGGATTCCTCTCGGCTGTAGTAATGGAACGGATCCAACATCAGGGCCATGTCGTCGCCAACCGCCTCCCGCACCGCCCGGCATGCCGCTACATCCCGCTTGGCGTCAGGCGCGCCCGGTATTGGGGGCTGCCAGGTGTGGAGCTTAAAGGCGGTATACCCGCGTTCCTGACACTGCACCGCAAATTTGGCGTAAGCCTCTGGGGTATCCAGACCGCCCTCCAGGTCATCGCCGCACATGGTGCTGGCATAAGCCTTCACCTTATTCCGATAGCCACCCAGTAGTTTGTAAACCGGCTGGTTCAGATAGCGCCCCGCCACATCCCACAACGCCATATCCACCGCACCCACCAGTCGATCTGAAAGAGTGCTGAGGTGAAGTCGCTGCCGTTCCT
>JAPUIP010000442.1 GCA_027296925.1 Candidatus Poribacteria bacterium
GATTTTTCCGACTGCAAATCAGAAAAGTTCAAATCTGCCGATCGGTGGGCGTTGGAGGAGAGGTTAATCACTCTCCCGCCGCGACTTATGCTGAGCCAATCGATAAGCAGATTGGTGAGGAGGAACGGCGCAAAATGATTCACCGCCCATTGAGTCTCACCACCATCTTTTGTAAGAGTACGCTCGTGCGTAATGACGGCGGCGTTGTTAATTAAGACATCAAGCCGTTCGAATCGCTCTTTGAAACCAACAACCAGCCACCGAACTGAGGCTTGCAAGCTCAAGTCAGCTATCAGCAGAAAGACGGCATCGTTGCCACTTCGCCGTCTGATTTCTGCGAGTGCCGCTTCCCCCCGTTCTCGATTTCGGCAGACCATGACGACGGTTGCGCCCATTTCTGCGAGCCCCAGTGCGGTGGCTTTGCCGATACCGCGGTTTGCGCCCGTTATCATGCAGATTTTATCTTGCATCAATTTCGGACTCATGTTTCACCACCTGATCGATAGATTGGGTTGATTACGGATAACGCAATGGTTATCCCTTGCCTCGGATTCTCCTTCAAAGCGGGTGCGAATCTGCTCCCAACGATGAAGGATATTTTCCCCACCGTCTCCGAATCGCTTCATAACCTTATCCGGCGTGTTCTGGGCACTGAGGTCGTCCATTAATTGATCAGCCGTTTTGTGCTGTCCACGCCGGGACGGCAGTCCGATATCCAGATTGAAATCTTCCGTGGGCCACGGTTCAACACCTGTAACAAGCCCTTTCCAGGTTTCAATCGCAGATTGAAGCGCATCCCGGAAGGTGAAGCGTTCCATCTCCGTGGGAATGTGCGGTTGGATGACCGCCGCAGCCAGACGACCTTTTGAACCCAAAATCACGGGCAAACCCTTCGCCAGCATTGTCCCCGCCATCTTACCCACCGGGTGGGTGTTGAAAAATGCCTGACATCGCATGGCTGTGGAGAGCCGTTTGGGAAAGCGGCGAATTGCCCGGCGAAACGCGACAACGTCGAGTTCCTGCGCGTAGCACTCACAAAATGCTTGCGCCAACGGACAGTCGGCAGTGATAGCTTCGTCGGGATAGGACATCGTGTCAAATTCATCAAAGGAGCGTGTCTCTTCAAGAATGAGCAAGTCAAATCCAGATTCGATTGCGGCATGCGCGGCCGGATTATCTTCCCACGTCAAACCCCGTTTACGGTCATGATCAATTAGCACATCGCCGTAATGAGTTGCGGCAATGCGGTTTATCACAGGATGCGCGTGCAGATCGACAAGGATATGGAGTAACATGCCACTTGCCAAAGCCTTCGAAGCCGTAGAAGATGAGAGTTCGTACAGCCGTTTACAGAAGGTCATGTTGCCGACAAAGTGCAGAAACCCACTCCAAAGCGGAGGACCTCCCGGCCACATGCCCAAATCCGGAATTAAGTTTCCCATGTGAAAGGCGCTGGTCTGCCCATTTGGGATGATTTCGGGGGTTTGCAAGACAACCTGTTTCGCAACGTGAATATGAATATGTGGTCCCGCCATCTCAGTTCCTTTCTCTCGGCTGTGGGTTTTCCACGGGGGCTGGACTTGAGCCGCACAGCCGAAAATCGCTAGGGTTGAAATCCGAATCCCGATCCATGGTTTGCATCAGCAAAGAAGATACACTTTGAGTCAAGCGGAGGTCGCCAGCCCCTTGTGAAGGGGGCTGAGGCAACGTCCGTGTACAACCAGTTGTGCGGTACAGGAAGCGCAGGATTCGACCTGGCCCATTTGCCGCAGATCGCCGTTGAAGAGGTGATGTTGTGTATCCCAGAGGGAAACGACGACGGGAAAGGGCGTGTCTTTGACAAACGGCTTTTTTCGGCCGCAGATTTGACATTCGTAATAAGGCGTTCGTGTTTTGGTTTTTCGGTTCATGTTCATCTCCTTGGCACGGCGGTTGATGTGAGAAAACAGAAGCGGCTAATGTATCTGCCCTGATTATTGCGTGAAAGTATTTGAGGCGTCTCAGAAATTTTGGATTGCGTTTTTTCTGGTGATCATATCATTTTTTCGAGACCGATTTTGGAAAGTCGTGCTATAATAGAATTGTCCACGGCGATATTGGGTCTAACCGATTCGCGATCTCGCTTTTGGGGTTAAGGTGAGTCTTTACCTATGGGTTTATTCCACTGGTCATCACAAATCTCAACCTAAAAACATAAGGGAGGATCGATATGAAAAGGGATAAACCCCAAGAAACTAGCGTGTGGACCGGCTCTGTGGCATTCGATGAAGTGTTTGTACCTTCTTGGCAAGGGTACGATCCTGCGGGGAGGTCGGAAAGTCTTCAATTCCTCCATCTCCTTCGCTCAAAGCTCTCGTCACGAGATCACCAGATCTTCTTGTGGAAGGAACTTCACGGTTACACCAACAAGGAGATTGCTGAACGGCTCGGTGTGAAGAGCGCATCCACAATCCGTACCTGGTTGGATCGCGCACGTCGAACACTGAAGGCAGATGCATCATTTCAAGAACTCGCCGCTGCCAGCTGAAAAAAACGCCCCACTTGATCACCAAGCGGGG
>JAPUIP010000443.1 GCA_027296925.1 Candidatus Poribacteria bacterium
GATTTCCCGAGCCCGGTTGCCTCGGAGTCCCTCTTCAAAACCAAGACGAATCGCACTGGCAAGGACGACTTCCCCCCCAAGCTGTCGATAATAGCGATGGTCTGTTGTGATTTTGAAAAAACTGGTTTGCCCTCCGAGAAAGCCGCCTGCATATTCTACCGAAATCTCGTTGAGCCAACCCTCTTGAGGGTTCAGAAAATGATCTCGATTGTCTCGGTGCAGCGAAATTCCCAAACTACTTACCGTCGTATGGATTTCGGGAAGTTCAGGACGTTTCTGACGTAATTCCTGATATTTGTACTGTAGGGCAAGATTGCTAAAGGGGCCGAGCCTTTTGGCGAGGTTTACCGTTCCACCTCGCGCCCGGGTATCATCCTGCTCCTCCAGATTATCTTCAAACAAGCGAAAAGTGCCGATTGTATGTCCAATGAACCGTTGAATGAGGGGTAGTTTGAGCCACGGTTCAATCAGCGTTAACTCATACAGATTGCCTAGTGTACCAATGCGAAATTTGGTGCCCAGTCTCATGTTACGTTTATATAAATTCTTATGGGTGAATTCGACTGTTCCTCGAATTCCCTCCGAAGGGCTATAACCACCACCGATACCCCCTGACCTCAGTTTTCTGCCTTCGACGAGAACATCCACATCGATCGCTTCCTTAGCTTCAAATCGTCCGGGGGTCTCGATGTCGATTGCCCGAAAAAGTCCGAGTGTGAACAGGCGCTGTTGGGCTTTCACCAAATTCTCAGGGGCAAATACCGCGCCTTTCCGCAAGCCGAGGTTCTCGAATTCTCGTTTGAGCACATTCAGTTTGATACCCACATTCCCATAGAAATAGAATTCGCTAAACTTGGCCTGAACCCCTTCGGAAATTCGGTAAATGAGCGTGCCTGTTTCCGCATCATAAAGAGGGTCTATATTCGCGTAGATATATCCCTTCTCATCGTAACGAGATTTAAGATAGCGCACATCATCAACCACCAGATCTTTGCTGTAAGCCGCGCCTGCCTCTGCATCGATCTTGTCGTACAACTGATCCGTTTTCAAGAGCGTGTTGCCCTCGATCAAAACGCGGTGTATGAGTTGCTGTTTTCCTTCATCGACCTTTATGTATAAAATGAGTCGATCTTCCGGATCAATCTCTTTATCGGTTGTAATCTGAACGTCCGGGAAGCCAGCCTTTTTATAAAAGAGTTCTAGGGCGCGTCGGTCTGTTTCAAAAATGTCAGGGTCAAAAACCCCCTGAGAAAAGAGCCACCCAAAGCCGGGGATGGTGAACCCACTGCGCGGCCGGGCTTCCATCTGCTCCCGGAGGACATCGTCCGGAAACGCCTCGTTTCCCTCGAACTGAATGCGCTGAATCCGCAGGACTTTACCCAGGTCAATGTCGAAACGAATAACGACTTCTCGATTCGATTCCTTTACGATCTGGTAGTCCACCTGCGGCTCGTAGTACCCTTTCTGTCGATGGATGCGAAGAATCTGCCGTGCGGTGCTTTTTAGAATCGTATCTGAATAGTTATCCCGTTTGAACAGGATCAATTTTTTTTTAAGGTCTTCCCTGTCGATACCATCCCCGATCAGTTTGACGGTGACCTTTTTTCCCTCAATAATTTTGTAGTGCAAAGAAACGGTGTTAGATTTCGCATCATAATTCAGACGGTGTTCCACCTTAACGGTCAGATACCCATTTTTTCGGTATAATTCCCGAATGCGTCGCATGTCCTCTTCACGCGATTGTTTCTGGTAAATTCCCCCTTTTTTACTCTTGAGTGTTTTCTCCAACCTTTTCGGCTTGATTGATGTAACCCCTTCAAATCGGATCTCTCGGATCCGAGCGCGGTCCCCTTCGTCGATCTGGTATAAGAGATCGACTTGGCGAACAGAAGCCAAATTCGGGGAGGGGGTCAGATGGATGGTTGCCTGAAAATATCCGTAATCCTCGTACACGTCGAGTATACTTTTTTTATCTTCCGTGACCATTTCCACCGAATATTCTTTCTTCGGACGAGATTTCATCACTTCGAGCAGCAGGCTCTCATCGAAGTGTGTGCCTGTAAATTCAATCTGCCCCACTTGCGTTTTGCTTGTGAGTTGGAACTCTAACCGCAGACCACCTTGGACGGGAACGGCGACAGCCTTAACCTGAGAAACGTACCCGCTCGCATAAATCGCTTCGATGCTCTTGCGGATGCGATAGCGCGAAATCGGCTCACCAAGTTGAACGGTGGTTTTGCGCTGTAAATCCTCCAGCAATGGGGATGCATCAGCAATTTCACCGTCCAAACTGTATTGGATTTCAAGAATGGTGGTTTCTTCAGATTGCCCCCAAACGGACTGAACGGCAATCATCAAAGCGATGAGTGTCAGAGAGAGTGCCGGACGCAAAACGTAATGCATGGTGTGTATTGCGTATCGTCGATTCATCCATTCGTTGATGCATTGAGGCGTTAATTGTCCCATTCTCCCAGCCTTCCATCTTTTTATCCTTTGCCGTCCTGCTCCTCGACGATTGAGGTGCTAGAATTCTTGCTTAATCTTGAGATCGATTCCGTATTTTCCCTGTTCATTCCGTTCCCCTTTGATGGCAAAATGCGGACTAATATGATATTCAACCTCGATGCGCGGTTCGGCACCGTGTAGTTGGAAGGTGGAAGAGTAAGTCAATTCTAATCGCTCAAAAAGCGCTTTGGTAAAGAGAAACCGAGATTTTTCCAGATCATCCGGGCTAAAATAGAAACGGGTTTCGTCCAGCCCTGTCGCTTTTGCAAACCGGTCGCCGATGTATCGCTGTGACTGTCGAAGGAACAGATCTGAGGTCGCACTGGTAGACGACGCCTCAGAGGCAAAGGCGTCCATATCCCCGACGGTTAAAATGGCAAGAATCTGCCGTTGGGTCAGGCGATACTCTTCACCCGCCCCCTTTCTGAGAACTTCGGCGTGAAGTTCCGGATTATGTTTTTCATTAAGGTAGCCGCTTAAGCGGGCGATAATCTTTAGATCTTTTGTGTGCCTCTGTCCATCTGTCGTTTCAACTTCGATATTCCGTATCGGGTCCACCGTTTCAGCGGTGATCTCATACCACGGGTTAAACTCGATCGGATTTTTGTTTTCTATATACGAATTATCCGCGATATGAAATTGGTGATCGATGGCAAACAGGGAAAATTCGCCCTCCAACAGATCGACACGCCCGTTGAAAATGGGCTTTTGGATGGGGCCTACGATTTTGCCGTTGATTGAGGCTTCGATTCTAATTTTCCCGAAGTCCGATTCAACCCAGATATTATCTGGGGCAGCGAGTTGAAGATCCAGTTGGAGGTCTCGAACGATTGGGTAATCCAGCCAGACTTCCGCCTGTACCACTGCGGCTTTATCGAACCAATCTTTAACTAACTTTTTCCAGTGTTGCTCGTATACTCCTTCATCAACCCGGATAAAGCCGCTTAGTGGCGGGAGCTTTAGACTTCCATTTTTAGTGACGGGACCTTTCATTGCTAAATCCGCTTTCCGGCAGGTAACCCGGTAGAGCCCCGGCTGCTCAAATGTGACATCCCCGCGCAATTCGGCGGAGACATCCATGCGGTGTACGTCGAACCAATTGGATTGTATCGCACCGTAAATCTTGTAAGCTCCACCATTCAATTGGCCTTCAATACGCTGAATATCTACACCGTGATGGGTAAAATCGAGATTCACACGCGTATTATCGACCTGAATGTGCGAATCTGGTAGCTCGAATGCCAGATCCTTCATATCCGCAAAGCCTTTGAGCTTTAGAGCGTGAAGCTGCCCCCCAATGGTCGCGCTCAGCCCACCCGTGCCGCCTGTCGAGACGAATTGCGGGATAATTAGCGGCATGAAGTCCAGATTTTCGATGGCTATATCCAACCTTCCCTCAATATCCTGCGGCAGCGGTTCAGCTTTGAAATCAAGCAAAGAGAAGTGAAACGGAATCAGTCCGGACAGACTCGCACGATTTCTCCCAATGGCAAGGCGTACATCGCTATTTCCCGCACCATCGATCTGGATCTGCCCATCCGCGTACACAACCTCGCCGGTAAACTTATCGACTTCGAGCTCGTTAATCCAGAGCTCGGAGGTTTCCCACGCACAGACGATTTCGGGTGCTGTATCTGTCCCGCGCACATCAAGCGACGCGTTGAGGAATCCACTAACCGTATAAGCGTCAGGAACGAAGCCAGAGATAAAGCCGAGATCGAAATTCTGCATCCGCATATTAAAGCGCAACGCTTTGCCAAACTCCCAATTACCGAAGCCTGTCAGCCGAAGTCGTCGCTTGTCATCTAATGTCCCTTTCCCATCCTCTAAGATAAATCCATCTCCAAAGTTGAATCCCTGATCCGCGAGCCGAATTTCAATCGGTTTGGGATTTCGGATACTGTAGCCTAAGCTTTCCACAAGAATATTATGAATATCTAACTCGCCTGTCGCATACTCGATCAGATTGGGTAGATTGAACGGCGCGATGATTTTCGGAATCCATGCCGTTTCGTCGGGGACAATAAACGCATCCACAGGGATATGCAAACGGGCTGTTGCCGTAATATATCCATTCAGATCCGCGGCGATTTCTTCCATAAAGGATTTGCCTACAAGATCGGCGATGTGCAGCCTTTTGACATCGAATCGGTTGACCTCAAAATCCGCTGGGATCAGCCCATCCATCCGAAGAACGATTTCGGCTTCACACTGACCCTGGCCCAATTGAAAACGCAACTCTGGAATCTGAATTTCTCCCGCCTCGGCCTGTAGGTCGATTTTTCCCCTTGAAATGGGTGTATCAAAACCGATGAACTTCAGCATACCATCCCGAATCGACAGCTTCCCTTGCAAATACGGTGAAGCGGTTGTTCCCAAGATTCTGAGGTCTACGTCGGCGGTGCCGCTGGAATTTTCGATCAAGGGTGGCAACAGTGAAGAAAGGGTATTCAGATTGACCTTCCTACCATGCATTCGCACATCAATGGGCAAGTCTAAAAATCGATCTGCGAGATTCAGCGATTGGAAGGCGAGATTAATTGGAATACTGCCGAACACCTTTAATTGATTGTCGGCGCCAGCGATTAGCCTTTCATCCCGAATCACAAGTAATCTGTCTCGATAGTCTGCGCGGCCACTATCCTGGAGTGCCGCATCGCCAAAATTCCCATTTGCCTGCCACACTGCCCAGATAACTGGATTCGCCAGATTGCCGTTCACTGTTATCTGACTTGACAGATGACCATCAAATTGAATGGAGGTATTGAGGAGCGGAAGCGTCAGCGCGGGGAACAGTACAGCGAATGGCAGTCGGTTCAGCGTTAAGCGGAGATCCAGATTGCCACTGACATCGATGCTTCCCCCGGTGCCGAACCACGGGGTAGATGCCTCGCCAATCTGGAACGGTTCAATCCAGAGCACTTCCTCCGCAAAACGGAAGCGAATCTCATTCATATTTCGCATATTCCGCTCATTGATGGCGATATGCAGGTCGTCGCACAGGAGAGTTGCAGATACGTCAGCCGGGCGGTAACCGTTGCCCTGGATATGGAGCGAAATATCGCTTCTGCCGTCATAGGGAATCTCTCGCTGCATCACGTAGTTTGCGAAATCTACAAGATTCACTGCTTCGGCGTCAAGTTGGAGCCGAAACGCAACGGGGGCATTGGATGTTAACGCACTCAGCATTGAATGTAGCGTGGAGGCGGATTCTGTTTTAGATAAACGCCAATTTCCTGCCCCATGATAACGCCCACCCCGAAGTTGCCAGTCTGCCGATTTCAGGTCAACCGCGACGAGCTCATGCGACGACTTTTGTCCGCCCGACACCTGGAGGTCCAGGTTGACATCCGTGATCGGATGGGGGAAATCCAACAGTTTCATCGTTCCTTCATTCACATGGATCGAAGCGGTTACCTCCGGCTGAAAGAGATCTCCGGTAACCTGTGCCTGGAGCTCTAGACGGCCGCCAAGCTGAGAGATTTGCGGGAAGAGTCCATCCAGCGCAGTCAACTGAAAATCGTCGCTCCGAACAAAAAGCTGACAATCGGTACTTGCCACTTGTGCTTGATTAAAGATTATCGGAATGCACCCATGGATGTGGACGGGATTGCCAAATAACTGAAACTCCGCCTGCTCGACGGTGAGATGCTGATGCTTATAGCTTAGCGATCCGGCGGCTTCATTCACAGCGATCGGCTCGGTCGGTGTTTGGACAAACAGCAGGGGAATCTTCCAATCCAGTGTCAATTTTGGGTCATCGAATGTCCCATTGGCGGTGAGTTTGTAGCGTGCTATACCGGAGACCACCGGGGGCAGCCCCAACGCCTCCGCCAAGCGTTCAAGGGCGAAGCCGTCAGATTCCACAACAAAATCGAATGCGCTACTAGCTGCCTGTTCATCGGTAGGCGGTGACTGATGATCGTTTGATTCAGCGGCAAAAAAACCTGATGCGCTCAGGAAAGGACGAAGGTCTCGTCTATCGGCGAGCGCAAAGGACTGAATGTGCCACAGATTATCTGCCAAACAGAGCTCGATAGAAGAAGGGTTAATCAACTGCTGCCCATTGACGTCAAGGGCAAGCGTAGATAAGGATAGCTGTAGCTTCACGGCTGCAGTGTCCGCTAGCGTCCCGGCGATTTCAAGGGTACCATCTGCTGTGCCGGTGAGGTAATCTCCCAGCGCTTCATTAAAGATTCGTAGAATGGGGAGGATGTCTACTTCGCGCCCCCGGACAAAAATTTGATAGGGATTGTCCGTTGCGGATTCCAGCACACCACGAATCTGGCAGGTATCGTCAAAGCCCATGCCTTCAAAGTATAGCGCATTGTTCATGTAGGTGCCGGAAATATAAACATCGCGCAGCGGCTTTCCAGCGTAAGAAACATCTGAAAAGTCGAAGCTGACGTCGACCCGCGGCTCCCTCGCGTTTCCTTTGCCATTTGCCCTGACAACGAGCTCCGCATCCAATTGGAAATCCGTTATGCCGCGTGCAAGTACAAGCTCGGCTAGCTGCATCGGCTCACTTTGGAAATCAACCTCAAAGTCCAGATCCGTGTTAATCTGTGCGGTGAGCACACCCCGCTGCCCACGAGTCAACAACTCGAAATCGAGGATGTTGACGGTGTAGTCCACAATCTCCAATGGAAGCATCAATGGATCGAGCGCCAGGTCCCATGCCTTGCCGTTATCAATCCGAAGTGTTCCTCGCCCATCAAGTTGCCCTAACGTTCCGTCTAGCATGAGCTCACCGGTCACCACGCCTTCGATGGGGTGGTCTGCCCCCGCCAGCAGTCTCACATAGTCCGCAATCTGAAATGGCTGCGCATGCACCGTCAGTTCAACAGGAATATCCCCTTCAAGACGGGCAAATCCATCAATCAATAATTCACTGCTTCCCTTTGAAAGGCGTACCGGATGCAGAAATACGCGATCATCGGCGTAATGAAAATCCGCCGTCAGAAGACCAATCGGCACATCAAATAGCGTCGCCTCCGGGATATCGAGTTGGCCCGATAAGGGGATTTCAGCGGAAATTTTCCCGGAGAGATTCCCCTCGCCGGCGAGGTCTGGGATGCGCAAAATCCGCGATAGCTTGCCGACATCGATCTGCGTGATGCGCAAATCCATATCGGTCTGACGAGCGAGTCCAAGCTCACCGCTGAGTTCAATCTGTGTTTCATCAAGGTTCGCGGTAATCGATAGGCGATCATCGCTGAGCCCGTAATGGGCGACTGATCCGCGGATGGGCACATCGTTCAGCGTGGCGTGGTTCAATTGCAGGGTGCCATCAAGCTGGAGGGCGGTTGGGTTTGCGCTGCTACCGCTGAATTGCATCCGACCGTCCAACTCCCCTTTGACAACCAAGAAACCTTCAGGCAGTCCAATGAGCATCGGTATCAACTGCTCAGCTTCAAGTGAAGCGAGTTGCAACCATCCGCTGTACGTGAGGTTTGGCTGCGCAGTGAACTGCCAATTGGGGCTTTCTGAGGTTATGTTGACCTCCGCCCCACCCGTGAATTTTCCCGATGCAAGCGTGCCATCAATTTCTGTGATGTAGAAGCGATTTGGCGTGAACTGTGCCTCAGCAACCAGGTTCTCCAACTGGAGTTCATTGAAACGCGCAAAAGGCAACTTAAGTTCAACCCGTCCGGCGAGCGCCGATATCGAACCGCTCGCCTCAACATCTACCTGCACAACCCCCTCCATGTCACATAAACTAGGCAGGATGTTTTTCAGGTCCTGGAAATCGAGGCTGAGGTGCAGCCGCGTTTCTACAACCGGATCGGGTCGGCTGAAACTGCTTGCGCTGCCAGTGATGTGCAAGAAGGAGTTGCCGAACGCCAGACGGAGGGCTCTCAGCGTTCCGCTGTTGGCTTGCAGTTCAAACTCAGTCTTGAATTCATCAATTTGGGTTTCGACGCCATTCAATTCAAAGCGCCCATCTTGCACCTCCAGGCTGCCGGTATGCCGCCATTCCTTTGAGGCACCATCAGCACGGCTTCGGCTATAAATGCCCTTGATGGCAATTTTGCAATTTCGCTTTTCATCGTCAAAGTTGATGTCACCATCTTCGATGCTGATGTCGGCTATTAACGGCTGGAGGGGAAGGTTCGAGTCCATTTTTTCTTTAGGAATTAGCTTAGCGAGGTTGAGGTGCCCGTCCAGATCGATATGGGCATTGATCTGAGGACGCTTGAAATTAAGTTGCGTAACAAGGAATTTGCCGCGCAGCAAACTCCACAATTTATACTTCACCTGTATCTCATCAACCGAAATTAAGGCGGGATTGTCGGGAAGCGAATCCGAAATCTCAAACTGCTTGATGTTCAAACCGGTCAACGGATGACCTGAGATCTGACCGATCGTCACCGGATGTTGTAGCGTTTTTTCGAGTTGGGTTTCCAACACCAGACGGATCTTATTTAGTAGATAGGAAGAGCGTAAGAAAAAAAAGCCCCCAACAACAAGGGCTACGGCAATCACTGTCAATAAAATTAGAAGTCTGTTTCGGCGTTTCATAGCGTTGATTCCGTTCAGGAATTTTCAATAATCTTTAGTGGTCCGCAAGGTCTGGATTTGATCGAGCTTCCACATGCTTGCGAATTCGGATCCAGTGACAAAACCCGCCAGATCGCGGACTACTGACGATGGCTTCTCAATGAGAAATTGAAGAATCCTTGCGGCACAAGGATCGCCCATCTGTTGATTTTCGATTGTGGTGTGAGTGCCACCTGTATGGGAGATGGCTCAACATCAGATCAGACTAATAACCTTTGGTGCTAGTTGGTGAGGATGTAGTCCTCACAAGGGTTGTCGAATTGACAGATTCGGACTCCCAAAGAATAGATCGCTGCTATGACTTTCTCTCTGGTTTCAAACTAACACCATTAGTTAATATAGTAGCAAATCAGGATCGGGGTGTCAATAAAAATAGGACAGGAAAAGGGGATTCAGATCTTGCAGAATGCCTGTTTGCGGCTTAGCCAATGTTCGTTTAACTCCGCGCT
>JAPUIP010000444.1 GCA_027296925.1 Candidatus Poribacteria bacterium
GGCGTTGGCGTATACGCAGGGCACGGATATCCATGTAGGGTCCGGGCAGGAGCGGCATCTGCCGCATGAAGCCTGGCATGTGGTGCAGCAAAGCCAGGGGAGGGTCAAGCCAACGATGAAGATGCAAGGCACTGCAGTAAATGATGATCCGGGCTTGGAAAAAGAAGCGGATACGATGGGCATAAAGGCATTATCAGTCGGGCAATTCAAGCGTCGGGAACACGAGTAGAAGCGTTGCCAGGATGGAGGTTAAAAAAGTGTCTAAAGTGTACTAATTTTCAGGATTAAAGTATCGGTTCGTAGTAGCGCAATTCATTGCGCGTTAAAACGGGCGATGAATCGCCCGACTACGAACGAAATGCATAGTTTGTTTATGAAAATTAGTTAAAGTGTGCTAAAGTGTCTAAAGTTGGCGATTTTGGAAGGGGATTTGACCGCCCACCAAAATCGCAAGTTGTAAAGTGTTAAAGTTGCCGCATTCATCCCAGACTTGTGGGCGTCAGACGGAACAGAGCAACTGCTGATCGACGGCACTCCACTTCCTCGTTTTCTTTTAAGGAGTCCATTCATCACGAAATCGAAGCGGAGTGGCGTTTTTCAGAGCGCAAGTCGGGAGACATGCGCTACCACAGAATCAGTGACAGGAGAATGTCAGAAGAAAGTGTCTAAAGTGTGCTAAAGTGTCTAAAGTTCTCGTGGGCTTGTAACCCACGTCTAAAGACCAGAACAAAGTTAGAAAGTTTTTAAGTTTAACCCGGAGGCGAGCCCGGAGCCGAGTACTAAAGAGCTTGGGCTTGTTTTCCTTCTGTCACTGATACACAAAACCATGGAGGTTAGATAAAATGTCTCGACTCCCAAAACGAATTGTCATTCTACTATGCTGTCTTTTTATGTCTAAAGCAGTTGGCGTGTTGTCCAGTTCTGCAGCACAGAACGAAGATACCGGTCATAAAGCCCTATCAATTTTTTTCACAGATGGTTTTCGGGGACGGCTGCAGAGCGATACCGTATATCTTGGTTTGAATGCGTTTGAAACCGCGATGCGTCAACACCAATCACGGCTGCACGAGAATAATGTTCTCACCCTCGACCTCGGCAACAGTGTCGCGCCGTACTACCTAAGCCGCATGGATGAGGGGCGTTCGATGTTAGAAGCGATGGAAGGGATTGGCTATGATGCGATGGTTCCGGGAAATTACGAGTTTGATTATGGCTCAGATTTTTTCAGCACCGCAAAAAACACAGTAAGCCAACTGTCGATTGTTTGCGCGAATCTTCTGCGGGCGGATGGCGCCCCTTTTCTCCAGCCTTATCGTATTGTGGAACGCGGCGGTTTGAAGGTTGCTATCTTGGGCATTATGAATGTGGAGATGCGTAAGCACATCCTTGACGAGAATTTTGTTGTACCGTCTGATCAAACCGGTGCGGAATTACAATTGGTTGAACCATCTATCGCCCTCAAAGAGCTTATCCCTAAAGTGCAAAAGGAAGCGGATCTGATTGTCGTGATTAGCAATTTCCCCTATGAAAAGAATCTAACCTTGGCTGACGAACTCTCCGGAATTGACTTAATCATCAGTAGACAGGGGAAGGCATTGCGTTATCAACACACATCGGTGAATAAACCGGACGAGGCAAAAGGCGGTCGTACGTTGATCGTCACAGCGGGGGCTTATCTTGGGCAGATCGACATCAGCATTCCGACATCTGAAACTTTGCAGGCCGAAGCATTCGATGTCAAATTTCAGCGGATAACAGTCGATGGTAAAAGTGACCCAAGCCCATCGCTGATGGAAAAGGTCGAAATGCTTGAAGGGCGTTTTAAGGCGTATTGTCAACAGCGTTTCCAACTTCCTCCCGACGCAGCGTTGCGCCAATTGCCCCCGGATATCACCGAAGAAGACTTTGCGCGTTTTGTCCTCTACGTGATGTTGTTCCGTACACACTCCGAATTGGGACTCATCCATAACGGACATTTTGACTTCCCCTACTGGCAGGAGGTCATCGCCGATGGGCAGTTGACGCTTCGTGAGTGCTTCCTCCTAATGCCCGAAAATCACGGTTTGCTGACCGCACGGCTGGGTGGGAAGATCCTCAATCAGCTTGCCAGCCAAAGCCAAGCTGAGAAAAATGCCAACCGTGACTATCTGCACTTCCTTTCGGTAAAACCAGTGTTAGAAGAAGCGATGTTAGACCTGTTCCTGTTTAGCATTGGGGTAGAATTTCAGGCGGGTTTGGATGATGGGCTGATCTCGGAGGATTTGCAGTTGACGTTTGCAGCTAATGGCGTCTCAATTTCTCTAGATGCGCCTGTTACAGGGGAGAGCCCACTATGGCTGATAACCGATGAGAATAACATGACGTACACGATTCGTAAGGAGGAGAATCAACTCAACATCTACAAGGGCCAATGGTTTGTCCATAAAATACCGATTCGTGACGATGAAATCTATGCGGCGTGTTCGATTAACTATCTTGTCAACGGTGGTACCGTCTTTCAGGGCTTGACTGCCGGGAGCTACGTCAAGGACAAATTCAAGATGGCCTCGTACCTGCGATTTCTCCCCGAGGGCGAAACAAAAATCATTCGTGACGTTTTAATTGATTATCTACGAGAGCGGCCATCTGATCAGCCCCAGCCGACAGGCGCACAACTTGCTGAACTTCCCTATTTACGGCGTGCGCTTTGGCGACTTAAGATTCAAGATACAAGCCTATTGTTCAACTTGAACCGCGATCGGAATAGTGAGATATTCAAAGACAAGGTCACAATCCCTGAGTTAAAGAACGAAGACATTACTTCACTGCGACTTCAGGGACAGATCAAAGTCATCCGTGAAACCGCCGGGTTGCTTTGGGAAAATGGTATGGAGACCGACCTCGCCCGAATCAAGGTTGGAGACGCTCCCGCCTCAGTTCATCAAGATAACATCTCTGTTTTGACGGACTTGGTTTTCAAATCTCTGAATATAGCAGGACTACAACCATTTGCTGGACTTCGTTATGATACCGAATTTATAAGTCCAGCAAAAGGGAATGCCCAACGGGATTTCCATATAAGAGCGGGGATGGCACTACCCGATGTGTGGCATTTCACATCGTCGCGATTAAACTACACTCGCATCATCGATCTCAATAGAGGGGAAGATCAGCGACAAGGCTTAAATGCACTTAATTTTGATACAAACTTGGCATTTTCCGCAGGCGCGCTGGGATGGTTGAATACTTTTCAGGGGACATATTTCCTTGCTAATCAGTCGGAAAACTCCGAACGACGTCAGTTCCTGATTGACTTTGGAAGTTCGCTACAAATCCCGGTTGTTCAGAACTTCTCGTTGGCGCCGACCTTTCAAGCGATCTTCTTCAAAGGTATCGATAATTCGGAAGTCGCACAGGAGTATCTATTTTCGGTGAAACTTTCCTACTTCAAGGATTGGAAGTGGCAATATATGCGATATTTTCTGGGTGAGCAGAAAAATTGACGAGCTTGCAAATCAACGATTGACTCCGCGGGAGCGTCGCCCTCCCATGGCGTAGCAGATCATCGATATTTATGGATTTTCATAGATCCCTGAACGGTTACTGTGAAAGTTAGTTAATAGACATCGAGACTCTTTCCTTTTTCAACTCAAGCTATTATAGCAAAAGAGACTCCTTGTCCATTATACTTAACCTCACTTTGTATTACGGAGGATTCAAAATGAAAAAAGCAACGCAATCCAGTGCTTACACGACACTGTTAGCATCAATTTCACTGGAGCACCACATCCTCGCTGAATGTCTGGCGATGGCCAAGCATGCTTTTTCCTCTGGCTTGCCAGTTCCGGGGCAGCTCACGGAAAGGCTTGACGCCATTGCCGCTCTAGAGCTAGACGAGATGAGCAGTACCGAAAACCCGAAAGACCCAAATGACCAACGGGGTGATCACAGCAAAGAGTTAGCGATGATGCACGCACGCTTGTCAGAAATCGTGAAGCCAGCGACCCCCCGGACGATCTTGCTTATGGCTACAGAGACAGCCAAAGCGGGTATTTGGAAGTTCCTCGGTCCGGTGCCATTGATTCGAGGGATGACGGGCGTCGCCGTAACATGCCTTGTCGCGTTTGTAGCGATCAGCTTGACACATCAGGTGAACACAACGTCGATAGCAAAGAGCATATTTGAGAACGAAGGCATCGACCTATTACTCAACCTTACCTTTCTGATGACCGCCGCTGGACTCGGTGCCTGCTTTGCTGCGCTTTTCCAAGCAAACCGTTACATCGCAGAAGGCACATTTGATCCCAAGTATGAGTCCTCTTACTGGATCCGATTTGTCCTCGGTTTAATGGCTGGCCTCATGTTGACTCAACTCATTCCCATGGAGGGAATGATGGCTGCAGGAGGTGCAGCGGCAGGCGGTGGTGCCGAAGGTGCGGCGGCAGGAGATGCTGCATTGAACGTAGTCGGCAAAGCGGCAGAGGCAGTCAATGCCGTCGTCAAAGCGGGTGCTGAAGCTGCGGCGAAAGCCGCCAGGACTGCCGCAGATGCTGCAGTGGAAGAACTTAAGGCTGAAACTCCTACCCCGTCTGCGGATGTCGTTGCGGCTGGCGCGCAGGCTGCAGCGAATCTCGTTAGAGCAGTCGAAGACGCTGAGGAGAACATGGGAAAATCAGGGTCATCAACGGCCGTGTTTATCAGACCCACATTGGCGATGTTGGGGGGCTTTTCCGCCGCACTTGTCTATCGCATTCTCAACCGCCTCATCGAGGCAGTGGAATCACTTGTCCGTGGCGAAACGCGGGAAGTCGTCGCTGCTCAAGAGCAAGCTGCAGAAGCGCGCTTTGCTGAACAATCGACGCAAAGCCGCATGCAACTTGCCGGGAGCTTAACGAAGCTACAACAGCGAGTTAGCGCGAATGCCGATCCGGCAGTGGTTCAACAGGAACTAGATCGCATCTTGGGCAGGCTAATCCCTGCTGATGAGGGGGAAGAAGAGATGGAAAGTGCCCCTGCATCGCAAACACAAGCGTAATAGCGTAGCGATCTGAGTCTCTGCACGCATTAATGGGGCGGAGCCTGCCCGGATCTATCGGGGTTCATTGATTCGCCGTCCTCTCTTTAACGATAATCCGGGCCTAGAGAGGGAGGCGGATGTGATGAGTGCGAAAGCGTTACGGATGAGACGAACCGAGTAGGGGAACTCGCCACCGTTGTCGGCTTCGATGGATGAACAATCAGCACATCATAGAACATGCGGTTTTTGACATCTCTTTCGGCTCTGAGGAGGAAGCCTTCGAGCCGAAAGCCGATCTAGGTGCTTTTTGCAAGAGTTGGCTGATGCGGGTGGTTGACGAGGTTGGCGCGCGTCATCTTCGCCATCGCTGTAAACACGTTCCTATTCACGGCCGGGGTGTCTCGTCCCAAATTCATTCGTGACGACCAAGACCATCTGATTCCGAAATTGATCTATTGGCCCCTTCTCCTCGGGTTGGCTGTTGTCATTACAGTTGTCGTCCTCTAATGTCAGTCTGTCGGTTGGGTTGAATCTGAGATATGGACAATCAACACATCATAGAACAAGCAGTTTTTGACATCTCTTTCGGTTCTGAGGAAGAGGCTTTCGAGCAGCAGGCCGATTTAGGCGATTTTGTCAAGCGCCGACTGATGCGGGTGGTTGATGAGGTCTTTGATGAGATGTCAACCAACGGGAGGGTGTTCCGAATCGACCACCTGGAGATCGACTTGGGAACCGTGGCTTACAACGGCTTTCAGGGGGAGATGGAAGGGCAGCTGAGAGAAAGGCTCAGGAGCGTATTGCGGGAAAAGTTGCCGTCGCTCAGGACAGTGCCCGCCCCAAATGAAGGTGTCATCACCAGGGAGCGCTTAGAACTTGAGCAGCTTGAATATTTCTTGATAAGCGGGCGCATGCCGTGGAATGCCGTCCTGGGAAAAGACCGGACAATTGATCAGTTGCTCCAACGGGTTGTTCATTCGACCGGTTCCCGGTTCGTGGAGTTTCTAAAAAGATCGCCCCGAAGAGATACCGTGGTTAAAAGGCTGGTCAGCCAGTTCCCGGAGGAAATTCTGGCAGAGAT